>CAZAIF010000021.1:0-18193 GCA_964485125.1 uncultured Oscillospiraceae bacterium
AGGACGCCCGAATCCGGGCGTCCTGTTTTTGTCTTGTAGTGATCCCTGTTATTTCCCCGCGATGATGTCGGCGATGAGCTCCCGCTCGTCCATGTGGTGCTTGACGCCCTGGATCTCCTGGTAGTCCTCGTGGCCCTTGCCCGCCAGGATGATGACGTCCCCCTCCTGGCCGTGCTCCATGCAGTAGCGGATGGCCTCCTTCCGGTCGGGGATGGTGACATAGGCCCCGTCGGCCTTTCGGACGCCGGTCAGGATGTCCTCGATGATGGCCATGGGCTCCTCGGTGCGGGGGTTGTCGCTGGTCACCACCGTCAGGTCGGCCAGCCGGGAGGACACCTCCCCCATCTCATACCGCCGCACTTTGGAGCGGTCGCCGCCGCAGCCGAAGAGACAGAGGATGCGCTTGGGGCCGTACTTGCGGATGTTGGTCAGCAGGGCCTCCAGGCTCATGGCGTTGTGGGCATAGTCGATCATCAGGGTGTACTCGCCCGGAGTGGGGACCACCTCCAGCCGGCCCTTGACCTGGATGTGATCCAGGGCGTCCAGGATGTCCTCCCGGGAGATCCCCAGGTGGCGGCACAGGGCGATGGCGGCCAGGGAGTTGTAGACGGTGAAGTCCCCGGGGATGTCCACCCGGACGTGGTACTGCTCCAGCCCTTTCAGGTCGTACTCCACCCCCAGGTAGCCGGGGCGCTGGACCCGGTGGATGTG
Organism: uncultured Oscillospiraceae bacterium; assembly: GCA_964485125.1. Taxonomy (GTDB): domain Bacteria; phylum Bacillota; class Clostridia; order Oscillospirales; family Oscillospiraceae; genus UMGS1766. The sequence continues at coordinate 712 of CAZAIF010000021.1, forward strand.
GTCGGCCCAGAGGTCGGCGTTCCCGTGGAGGCCGAAGGTCTCCACCTCGCAGGTGCGCCCGGCCAGCACCTCGGCCAGGTAGTCCGCGTCGGCGTTGACCAGCCCCGTTTTGCACTGGCAGAAGAGCCGTCCCTTGCAGCGGATGTAATCGGCCATATCCGGGTGCTCCGCCGGGCCGATGTGGTCCTCCTCCAGGTTGGTAAAGATACCGTAGTCAAACTTGAAGCCGCTGACCCGGTTCAGCTTCAGGGCCTGGGAGGACACCTCCATGACCACATACTTCTGGCCCGCGTCCACCATCCGCCGGAAGTACTCCTGTACCAGGAAGGACTCGGGGGTGGTGTTGACGGCGGGGATGTGCTCCTCCCCCACGATGGCCTCGATGGTGCCGATCAGTCCGGTCTTCAGCCCCGCGTGCTCCAGGATCTGCCGGATCATATAGGTGGTGGTGGTCTTGCCCTTGGTGCCGGTGACCCCGATGGTGGTCAGCTCGTCGGCGGGATGGCCGAACCAGGCGGCGGCCAGCTCCGCCAGGGCCAGGCGGCTGTTCTGCACCTGGAGCAGGGTGACCCCGGCGGGCACCTCCACGTCCCGCTCCACCACCACGGCCACGGCCCCCTGCTCGATGGCCTGGGAGAGGTACTGGTGGCCGTCGGTGACCGCCCCCACCATGCACACGAACACGCAGCCGGGCTGCACCCTGCGGGAGTCATAGGTGACGGCGGTGATCTCCTTCTCCAGGGTGCCCCGCATCAGGATGTAGCTCATCCGAGCCACCAGATCCATCAGTCGTTTCATAGCTCGATCTCTCCTTCAAATACTGTGGCGGCGGGGCCGGTCATGTACAGGTGACTGTCGTCCCCGATCTCAATGCGCAGGTCGCCCCCCCGCAGGTGGACCAGCACATCGCTGCCGGTGCGCTGGTTGAGGTAGGTGGCGGCCACGCTGGCGCAGGCGCCGGTGCCGCAGGCCAGGGTCTCGCCGCTGCCCCGCTCCCACACCCGCATGTTGATCTCGTGGTCGTTGAGGATCTGGACGAATTCGGTGTTCACCCGGTCGGGGAACATGGGGTGGTGCTCAAACTGGGGGCCCAGCTGCTCCAGGGGCAGGCCGTTCGTGTCCTCCACCCAGACCACCGCGTGGGGGTTGCCCATGCTGACGCAGGTCATGACCCAGTCCCGGCCGGCCACCTGGACGCGGCGGCCCAGCACGAAATCCCCCATCCCCAGCACCGGGATGGCCTCGGCGTTGCAGATGGGCAGCCCCATGTCCACCCGGACCAGGGACACCTTGCCTTCTTCCACGGTGAGGTCCAGGGTCTTGATGCCCGCCCGGGTCTCCACGGTGATGCGGGTCTTGTCGGTCAGGCCCTTGTCGTAGACGAACTTGGCCACGCAGCGGATGCCGTTGCCGCACATGGCCCCCTCGCTGCCGTCGGCGTTGAACATGGCCATGCGGAAGTCGGCCTTCCGGGAGGGGCAGATCAGGATGAGCCCGTCGCCCCCCACGCCGAAGTGCCGGTCGCTGACCGCCCGGGCCACGGCGGCGGGGTCGGAGAGCATGGAGCGGGTGCAGTCCACATAGACGTAGTCGTTGCCGCACCCGTGCATTTTTGTGAATTTCATGGACAGATTCCCCCTTGTCCCGCTCCGGGCCGGGCGCCCGGAGCCTCGCTGTTGTCCGTCCCTTATAAGGGATTCCGCCCCGGCCGTAAAGCGCTGCTTTCCCGCCGGGCGGAGTCGTTCTAATTTATTATACCGGTTTGAGGGCCGGTGGGAATGCCGTGGGATGCCCAAAATCATGCAAAAAGTGCTCTTTCGCTCCGGCTCAGGCCGGCCCGGCGCTCCGGGCGGGGGAGAGGGCCCGGATGGGGGCGGGCCGGAGGGACAGCCTCAGCCGGCCGCCGTCGCCGTCCACCACCAGGGCGCCCCCGGGGGCCAGGGCGCCGGAGAGCAGGGCCTCGGCGGCGGGGTTTTCCACCTGGTCCCGGATGCAGCGCCGCAGAGGCCGGGCGCCGTACTCCGGGTCGCTGCCCTGGCTGGCCAGGACGGCCAGGGCGGCGGGGTGCACCTCCAGGGCCACCCCCTTCCGCTCCAGCCGCCGGGCGGTCTTTTCCAGCATCCGCCGGGCGATCTCCTCCACCTGCTCCTGGGCCAGGGGGGCGAAACAGATCACCTCGTCCAGCCGGTTCAGGAACTCGGGCCGGAAGGTCTCCCGCAGGGCGGCGCGGACCGAGCGCTCGTAGTCCCCCTGCCCGGGCTGGCCGAAGCCCAGGGGGCGGCCCGCCCAGACCTGGGCGCCCAGGTTGGTGGTCAGGATGAGCACCGCGTTGCGGAAGTCCGCCTTCTGGCCCTGGGCGTCGGTGAGGGCACCGTCCTCCAGGATCTGGAGCAGCAGATTCCACACCTGGCCGTTGGCCTTCTCCAGCTCGTCGAAGAGCACCACCGAGTAGGGCCTGCGCCGGATGCCCTCGGTGAGCTGGCCCCCCTCCTCGTGGCCCACATAGCCCGGAGGGGAGCCGATGAGCCGGGAGACGCTGTGGCCCTCGGAGAACTCCGACATGTCCAGCCGGATCAGGGCGTCCTCGCTGCCGAACAGGGCCTGGGCCAGGGCCCGGCTCAGCTCGGTCTTGCCCACCCCGGAGGGGCCGGCGAAGAGGAAGGAGCCCACAGGCCGGTCCTCCTCCTGGAGGCCGGAGCGGCTGCGCCGGATGGCCCGGGCCAGGGCGGCCACCCCCGCCTCCTGGCCCACCACCCGGGCCCGGAGGGCCTGCTCCAGCCCCATCAGCCTGCTTCTCTCGTCGGCGGTGAGGGCGCTGACCGGGATGCCCGTCCAGGTGGACAGCACGTCCCCGATGTCCGACGGCTCCACCTGGAGCCGGCCCTCCCCGGCGGCGTCGATCCAGCGGCGCCGTGCCTCCTGCCACTGGGACAGAAAGCTCTCCTCCGCATCCCGGAGCCGGGCGGCCTGCTCGTAGTCCTGCCGCTCCACCGCCGTCTGGAGGGCCTGCTCCGCCTGGCGGCGGCGCTGGTCCAGCCGGCGGATCTCCTCGGGCTCCTGCCGGCCCCGGATGCGCACCCGGGCGGCGGCCTCGTCCATCAGGTCGATTGCCTTGTCCGGCAAAAACCGGTCGGGCAGATAGCGGACGGACAGCCGCACCGCCTCCTCCAATGCCTCGTCGGAGATCAGCACGTGGTGGTGGGCCTCATACCGGGGGCGCAGGGTCATGAGGATGGTCACCGCCGCCGCCGGGGCCGGGGCCTCCACCTGGACCGGCTGGAAGCGCCGCTCCAGGGCCGGGTCCTTGCAGATATACCGGCGGTACTCGGCCTGGGTGGTGGCCCCGATGATTTGGAGCTCCCCCCGGCCCAGGGCGGGTTTCAGGAGGTTGGCGGCGTCGATGGCCCCCTCGGCGCTGCCCGCCCCCACCAGGGTGTGCAGCTCGTCCAGGAAGAGGATCACGCTGCCCAGGCGCTTGACCTCCCGGAGGATCTTGCGCAGCCGCTCCTCGAACTCCCCCCGGTATTTGGTGCCCGCCACCACCGACGGCAGGTCCAGCTCCAGCAGCCGCACCCCCTTCAGGGGCTCGGGCACCGCCCCGGCGGCAATGGCCTGGGCCAGGGCCTCGGCCAGGGCGGTCTTGCCCACCCCCGGCTCCCCCAGCAGCACCGGGTTGTTCTTGGTGCGGCGGCACAGGATTTCGATCATCCGCTCCAGCTCCCCCTCCCGGCCGGTGACCGGGTCCAGGCCCCCCTGGGCGGCCGCCCGGGTCAGATCCCGGGAGAACTGGTCCATCAGCCGGCTTTCCCGGGCGGGCTCGCTCTCCCGGCCCTTGGGCCGGAAGGGGGAGGAGGAGCCCTCCCCCAGGGAGGCGGAGGCCTGGCGGTAGAGCCGCTGGGCGTCCACCCCTGAGGAGAGCAGCACCCGGGCGGCCATGCAGTCCGTCTCCCGCAGCAGCCCCAGCAGCAGGTGTCCGGTGCCCAGATGCCGGCCGCCCCGTTCCAAAGCCTCCCCGGCGGCCAGCTCGATGCACCGGCGGCACTCCGGGGTGAGCCCCTGGCAGGGGGGACAGCCGTGGGCCCCCACTCCCACCAGCCGCTCCACCGCGGCCTCCACCCCGTCCCGCTCCAGCCCCGCCCCGGAGAGGATGCGCTGGCCGGTGCTGCCGGTCTCCTCGGTCAGCCCCAGCAGCAGGTGCTCGGTGCCCACATAGCCGTGGCCCAGCCGGGCGGAGGCCTGCCGGGCCCGGCGCAGGGCGGCCTGGGAGTGTTGGGTGAGTTGTTGTTCTGGCATGGTTGCGCGCCTCCTGCTCCAAGAATCTTCCCCTCAGTTTGGACGGGGCGCCGGGGAAATAAACCTCCCGGGAGAGCAGTCCGCCGCCCGGGGGTATTTGGGAGAAATAAACAAGGAAGTTGGGAAGTTTTGTGGCAAATTCAGTTGACATCCCGGTAGCACATCGTTATAATGAAATCGAATGAAGGGGTGAGCGCCCTTTCAGCGCGCGACTGGATCCCGTGTCCGGCGGGTCCATACCATCTGCGAAATTTATATTTTAGGAGGAATATTATCATGAAGAAGCCTTTGGCGGACTATGTCAAGCTCCCTGGGTTTGACGAGTACAAGGAGTGGTTCAAGGCCTTCGCTGACCTGAAGCGCGAGGACGGCATCGTGCAGGTCACCTGGAAGACCAACGACGGCCCCATGCACCATTCCGGCATGTCCCACCGTGCCATGAGCCAGCTGACCCGGATCCTGTCCCTGGACTTTGACAACGAAATCATCATTTTCACCCACATCGGCGACAACTGGATGATCGAGTCCGATGCCAACGGTTGGGAGACCTACTCAGAATTGCCCACTCAGCGTTTCCAGCACCAGTATTTTGACGACACCAACCTGATCAAGAACATGGTCTTCGATCTGGCGGTGCCTACCATCGGAGCCCTTCCCGGCCCCGGCTTCCACTGGGATTCCGCTTTCCTGTGCGACGTGACCATCGTCACCGAGGACTGCAAGATCGAGGTTCCCCACGCCCAGGGCGGCCTGGTGCCCGGCGACGGCATGGGCCTGATGTTCCAGCACTATCTGGGCACCAAGCGGGGCAACTACTACATGATGACCACCCGTCAGGTCACCGCCCAGCAGATGCTGGATTGGGGCCTGGTCAGCGAGGTTGTGCCCAAGGGCAAGGCCGTCGAGCGCGCCTGGGAGATTGCCCGCATGTGGAAGACGATGTCCTATGAGAACCGCACCATCATGTCCGACCTGGCAAAGCGTCCGCTGCAGAAGCTGCTGGTGGAGGATCTGAAGCTGCACACCGTCTCCGAGCAGTACGGCTCCCTGCTCCGCATTGCCGCCGGCGACCTGGGCGACGAGAACTCCGCCCAGCAGGACGAGAAGTATATCTCCCGCGTCAACGACTGGCGTTACGCCACCCGCGACATGGAGGAGCCCCAGACCGCCGAGTCCTGGCGCAGCATGCCTGCCAAGGCGGCTGAGTGGTTCAAGAAGGTCGAGGCCGGCGAGATCGAGAATCCCTATGTCTTCGAGCACAGCAACGAGCCCGACTGGTACAGCGCGTTCTAATCCTGCGCGGTCCTCAATCAAACAACACAGCGCGGGGATACGGCATGGCCGTATCCCCGCGTTTTACTTTGCGGAATATCGCGGCGTATTGAGCCTTTCTCTAAGCCAGCGGCAGCCGCACCTCCGCCTTGAACAGGTCGCCGTCCACGGTCAGGGACAGCTTGCCTCCCATCAGCTCGGCCAGGCTCCGGGCGATGGACAGCCCCAGGCCGCTGCCCTCGGTGTTCCGGGAGGCATCCCCCCGGACAAAGCGCTCCATCAGCTCGTCGGCGCTGATGTTCAGCTGTTCCCGGGAGATGTTCTTCACCGAGATGACCGCGCGCTCCCCCAGGATGGAGGCGAAGATGTACACCCGGGTGCCCGCCAGGGCATACTTGCACACGTTGCTGAACAGATTGTCCATGACCCGCCACAGATAGCGGCCGTCCCCCAGGGCGGTGATCTTCTCCTCGGGCAGCTGGAGCACCGGGGTGACCCCCGCCCTGCCGAAGCGGTCGCCGTACTCGCCGGTGACCTGGCTCACCAGCTCCCCCAGGTTGAGGGGGGCGATCTCCACGCTCAGGTTGCCGGTGGAGGCCTTGGAGGCCTCCACCAGGTCCTCGGTCAGCTTTTTCAGCCGGGCGGACTGGCGCTGGAGCACCTCCACATAGGTGCGGGCCTCCTGGGGCAGGGTGAGCTTGCTGAGCAGGTCCACATAGTTGACAATGCTGGTCAGGGGAGTTTTCAGGTCGTGGGAGACGTTGGTGATGAGCTCAGTCTTGAACCGCTCCGACTTGAGCCGCTCCTCCACCGCCGCGGAGATGCCGGAGCCGATCCGGTTCAGGTCCTCCGCCTGGGCCTTGAAATCCCCGAAGAGCCGCCGGGTGTCCACCCGGTGGTCCATGTCCCCGGCGGCGATGGCCCGGCAGCCCAGGGCCAGCCGCTTGTTGCAGGCGGCGCAGGCGAGCAGCACCAGGCACACCGCGATGTTCAGCAGAATGATGGGCAGCACAAAGCCGCTCCAGTAGAGCTGGGTGAGGCACCAGCACTCCGCGGCCACCATCCCGGCGCAGAACAGCACCGTCTTCCAGAGCAGGGGCAGCGAGCGCAGGGTGTCCCACAGCCGCCCCAGCGGCCGGCGGAGCCAGACGAGGACCCGGTAGATCAGGCAGTTTTTCAGCCAGCCCTTCCCCTTGCACCGGGCGGCGAAGGAGAACAGCAGCCCCAACGCCAGCCCGCCGCAGGCCAGGCCGGCCCCGGCTGAGAGCAGATAGAAGTTCTGGTTGTAGACCCCGTTGATCTGAAAGGAGGTGTAAAAGGCGTTGGAGAGGTAGTTGTACAGCACGACCAGCCCGAAGCCCGCCCCGGTCCCCAGCACCAGCGCCAGATCCCAGGGCATCCGGGCCACCGGGCCCAGCCGGAGCCCCGGGGCCTTGGCCCGCCGGCCGGCCCCGGCCAGCAGCAGCCCCAGGCAGAGCAGCGCGCCGGCGGCGCTGGCCGCCAGGGCGATGGCGGCGTCCCGGCGGTGGCGGTACAGCTCCGCGCCGATGGCCCGGATGGCGCTGTACTTGTCCCAGGCGTGATTGGAGGCGGAGACATAGCCGTTCACCATGACGTGGCGCAGGCTGTCGTCGGCCACGCTGTCTGCGGTGATGGCCGCGTCGTCGTAGGCGGCCTCGTCGGCGTCGTAGGAGGAGGCGGTGGTGCTCATCATCGCCGGGGTATTGGTCAGGTTGGCCAAGGCCAGGACGTATTCATAGTAGTTGTCATAGTAGTTGGCGGCGGTGAGATAGGCCTCCTGGCGCAGGCTGGCGGCGGTCTCCCCCTCGTAGCTGCTCAGCAGCACCTCCCCGGTGTCGTAGTCGGTGAGGGTGAAGAAAAAGTTGGTGCTGTCCTCGTCAAAGTAAGCCTCGTACTGGGGGATCAGCTCCTGAGTCCAGGGCTGGCCGCACATGAGCAGAGAGTAATACAGCTCCACCAGATATATGTCCTCATAGAGGGAGTCCGCCTGCATCTCGGCCACCATGCCGTCCTGGTCGCCGCTGTAGCCGCCGTAGCGGGCGAGCTGGGAGATCGCCAGCAGGCTGACCGTCCCCAGGACCACGCAGGCCAGGCAGAGCAGCCAGGCGATCAGCTTGACCGGAAGTCTGCGGGCAAATTTCATCCGTGAACCGCCTCCATCTTATATCCGTGGCCCCAGAGCACCTTCAGGTAGCGGGGGTTGGCCGGGTCGATCTCCAGCTTCTCCCGCAGGTGGCGGATGTGCACCGCCACGGTGGCGTTGGCGCCGTAGGGGGTGTCTTTCCAGACGGATTGATAGATCTCGTCGGAGGAGAACACCTTGCCGGGGCTCTCCATCAGCAGCTTGAGGATGTTGTATTCCAGGGGGGTCAGGCTGACCGGCTCCCCGTCCAGGGTGACGGATTTGCTCTCGTTGTCCAGCTCGATGCCCCCCACCCGCAGGGCGGTGCTGCCCTGGGAGACGCCCCCCAGGAACATATACCGGCGCAGATGGCTGCGTACCCGGGCGCACAGCTCCACCGGGTTGAAGGGCTTGGTGATATAGTCGTCGGCGCCGATGTTCAGCCCCAGGATCTTGTCGGTGTCCTCCCCCTTGGCGGACAGGAAGAGCACCGGCACGTTGCTCTTCTCCCGGATCTTGGCCACTGCCGTCAGCCCGTCCATCTCGGGCATCATGATGTCCATCAGCACCAGATCCACCTTCTCCCGCTCCATGACCGCCAGGGCCTCCCGGCCGGAGTAGGCCTCCAGCACCCGGTAGCCCTCGCCGGTCAGATAGATGCGGATGGCGGAGACGATGTCCCGCTCGTCATCGCAGACCAGAATGTTGTACATAGTCCATCCCTTCCCCTGTTCTCTCCCCGGGCCGCCCGGGAGCGATCCGATTTTGTCCTTCTTCTTATCCTACCACAGCATTATTTAAGATGACAGAGGGGAATACTTTAAAATGTTTTAAAGATGCCTTTTCGCCCCAATAAGCGCCGCCCGGAGCCCCTTTTTGGGGGCTCCGGGCGGAAATATTTTGCAGTGGTGGACGGCGGGGGCTCAGCCCTCCAGCCGCTCCCGGATGGCCAGGATGAAGTCCCGGCTGTTGAGGACGGTCACGTCGGGCAGGGTGGTGATCAGGGCCAGGTCACGGGTCATCCTGCCCGAGGCGATGGTGTCCAGGGTGGCCTGCTCCAGCTTGTCGGCGAAGGCGGACAGCTCGGGCAGCCCGTCCAGCTCGCCCCGCTTGCGCAGGGCCCCGGTCCAGGCGAAGATGGTGGCCACCGGGTTGGTGGAGGTCTCCTCCCCCTTCAGGTGCTTGTAGTAGTGGCGCTGGACGGTGCCGTGGGCGGCTTCGTACTCGTAGTAGCCATGGGGGGAGACCAGCACGCTGGTCATCATGGCCAGGCTGCCGAAGGCGGAGGACACCATGTCGCTCATCACGTCCCCGTCGTAGTTCTTGCAGGCCCAGATGAAGCCCCCCTCGGCCTTCATGACCCGGGCCACCGCATCGTCGATCAGGGTGTAGAAGTAGGTGATGCCGGCCTGGTCGAACTTCTCCCGGTACTCGGCCTCGAAGATCTCGGCGAAGATGTCCTTGAAGGTGTGGTCGTACTGCTTGGAGATGGTGTCCTTGGTGGCAAACCACAGGTCCTGATGGGTGCTCAGGGCGTACTCAAAGCAGGAGCGGGCGAAGCTGGCAATGGAGGACTTCAGGTTGTGGATGCCCTGGAGGATGCCGGGGCCCTGGAACTGGTGGATCAGCTTGCGGGTCTCGGTGCCGTCCTCGGCGGTGTAGACCAGCTCCGCCTTGCCCGGGCCGGGGATGACCAGCTCGGCGTTTTTGTACACGTCGCCGTAGGCGTGACGGGCCAGGGTGATGGGTTTTTTCCAGTTCTTGACGCAGGGCTCGATGCCGCGGGCCAGAATGGGGGCCCGGAACACGGTGCCGTCCAGCATGGCCCGGATGGTGCCGTTGGGGGAGGGCCACATCTGGTGGAGGCTGTACTCCTCCACCCGCTGGGTGTTGGGGGTGATGGTGGCGCACTTGACGGCCACGCCGTATTTTTTGGTGGCGTTGGCGGCGTCCACGGTGACCTGGTCGCCGGTCTCGTCCCGGTGCCTGAGGCCCAGGTCGTAGTACTCGGTCTTCAGGTCGATGAAGGGCAGGAGGAGCTCGTCCTTGATGATCTGCCAGAGGACGCGGGTCATCTCGTCGCCGTCCATCTCCACCAGAGGGGTCTTCATGGGAATCTTGGGCATGGGTAACACCTGCTTTCGTTCTTTGTCCCTACCATTATACCGCCAACCGGCCCGGAACGCAAGGCGGCCTGCCCCCTCACGGCCCCGGCTCGATCCCCGCCAGCTGCCGCAGCACCTCCCCGGCCAGCACCAGCCCCGCGGCGGCGGGGACGAAGGGGTTGCTGGAGGGCAGGGAACGCTTGGCGGTCTCCTCCTGATCTTCGGCCAGCCCGGCGTCGGGGGTCAGGGGGAGCTCGGTGGAGTACACCACCTTCAGGTGCTTGATCCCCCGGCGGCCCAGCTCCTTGCGCATGATCCGGGCCAGGGGGCACATGGAGGTCTTGCTCAGGTCGGCGACCTTGAGCTGGGTGGGGTCCAGCTTGTTGGCGGCGCCCATGGAGCTGATGAGGGGCACCCCCAGGCTGTGGCAGCGCTGGGCCAGCTCCAGCTTGGCGGTCACCGTGTCCACGCAGTCCACCACATAGTCGTATTGGCCCAGGTCGAAGTCCCCGGCGTTTTCCGGCAGGTAGAAGGCCAGGATGGGTTTCACCCGGCAGTCCGGGTTGATGTCCCGGACGCGCTCGGCCATGACCTCCGCCTTGGGCCGCCCCAGGGTGGAGTGAAGGGCCACGATCTGGCGGTTCAGGTTGGTCAGGCTGACGGTGTCGTGGTCGATCAGGTCGAGGGCCCCCACGCCCCCCCGGGCCAGGGCATCGGCGCAGTGGCCTCCCACCCCGCCGATGCCGAACACCGCCACATGGGCCCGCTGGAGCCGTTCAATGCCCGCGGTCCCGAACTGGAGCCGGGTGCGGGAAAATTGGTCTGGCATGGCGGGAACCTCCTCTCGATGAAAAACCCGAAGCGGACGGGATGCCGCTTCGGGTTTTGTGCCTTTGGTCGGAATGGGGGGGGGAAGAGGGAAATCACTCCTCGCCGGAGTCCTCTCCGTCCTCGTCCTCAAAGCCCAGCTCGATCTCGAACTCCTGGCCGCAGCCGGGGCAGGCGACGCTGCCGCTGTCCAGCACGGATTTGTCCACCACCAGGGTGTCGCCGCAGTTGGGGCACTCCAGTTCGAAGAAGCCGTCCTCCTCCAGGGCCTCCAGGGCCTCCTCGGCGTCGTCCTCTTCGTCGTCCTCGTCCTCCAGGTCGGGGAAATCGTCGCTGTAGACGTAGTCCTCCACCATGGCCAGGCTGTCGGACACGTCGTCCAGCTGGTCGGCCAGGGCCTGGATGGAGTCGTCGTTCTCCTCGGCGTTGAGGGCCAGGTGCTCCAGGATGTCCATCATGATGGAGATCAGCTTGCCCTCGGGGGACTTCTCGGGGTCGAACTTCAGCCCCTCGGCCACACCCTTCAGGTAGGCCACTTTTTCGGAAAGGGTCATCGGATTTGTCCTCCTTTCAGGGAATCAGGAAAACAGGGGGATCACAACAGTGATCCGGTGGGGCGGGCATGGAAGGGGGCGCAATTACTTGGCCCGGCCCATGTACTCACCGGTACGGGTGTCGATCTGGATGCGGTCGCCCTCGTTGATGAAGATGGGCACCTTGATCTCGGCGCCGGTCTCCACAGTGGCGGGTTTGGTGACGTTGGTGGCGGTGTCGCCCCGGACGCCGGGCTCGGTTTCGGTGACCTCCAGCTCCACGAAGTTGGGGATCTCCACGGAGAACACCTTGCCCTTGTAGCTGAGCAGCTTGCAGGGGTCGTTCTCCTTGATGAACTTGAAGTTCTCGGGCAGGTCGTCCTTGGACACGGGGGTCATCTCGAAGGTCTCGTTGTCCATGAAGTAGTACAGGTCGCCGTCGTTGTAGCTGTAGGTGGTCTCGATGCGGTCGATGAAGGCCTCCTCAAACTTGGCGGTGGGGTTGAAGGAGGTCTCGGTCACGGCGCCGGTCACGATGTTCTTCATCTTGGTGCGCACAAAGGCGGCGCCCTTGCCGGGCTTGACGTGCTGGAACTCCACCACCATCATCAGTTTGCCTTCGTACTCAAAGGTCTTGCCGTTACGGAAATCACCGGCAGTAATCATAATGAAATTCCTCCATGAATTAGAATTGGATTGGTCACCGGCTTCACCGGCAAAGGGTGGGCGGAGCGCCCAACTGTTCACCTTATTTTATACCAGATCTCGCTTTTTGACAAGGGGGAGCCTATGATTTCGTGGGAAAACGGCCCGGTTTTCCAGGAGTTTGCGCCGCGCCTGCCCCCGGAGACCGGTGCGGATGTCCCGGCGGACAGCTGGAACTGCCAGTGCGGATGCGGCGGCATCACGATCAACTTCTGTCCCAACTGCGGCCGCAAAAGGAGTACAGCTACCCGGCCCGGCCCCTGGGACTGCACCTGCGGGCGGAAGGGGAGCACAACGCGATTTTGCCCTGACTGCGGGAAAGAGAGAGGGGAATAAACCATGAAAAAAGCGATCCGAAAGGGCATTTTGCTGGCCGTGGTCTTGGATATTGTGGTGCTGGGCCTGATCGCCGCCGGCACCGCAAAGGATGAGATCCGGCGCCGGGAGCAGGCGGCCCGGGACAAGGTTTCCACGATGCGCGGGCTGCAGTCCAGGCCCGCAGGCTGGTGAGCCAGTGTGAGGACCCCCTGCTCAGGGCGGATGTGACCAAACTGTCGGAGGCGCTGCGGTACAGCGCCCTCATCAGCGGCGATGCCCTGGCGGAGACCGAGGGGGAGCTGGAGGAGTACATGGGAGAGCTGCAAAAGGCGGTGTCGGAACAGGAGTTCTCCGCCGCCAGAGCCCTGTGTCAGAGGGCCATGGATGTGCTGGCGGAGAGGAACCGGCTGTGTAAGTTGAATAAGTGATACATCTCACAGCTATAGAGCTATAGATCAGTATACCGGGCTTTTTGTCCGCAATATGAGAAGCAGCATCTATTCTTTTCCGGTTCTGTTCTTGTAGCCAAAACGCAAAAACACGCTTCTGCCAGCAATGGCGGAAGCGTGTTTTTGGTTCAAAAAATTACAAACCGTCCCCGCCATGGGGGGCGGCACGGAGCGCCGCATGAGACAGCCCGGTCTGCCGGGCAGATCACACCCTGCCCCATGATGGGGGGATCTTACTTCTTGTTCAGGGCCTCGTCCACGGCGACAGCCACGGCGACGGTGGCGCCCACCATGGGATTGTTGCCCATGCCCAGGAAGCCCATCATCTCCACGTGGGCGGGCACCGAGGAGGAGCCGGCGAACTGGGCGTCGGAGTGCATGCGGCCCATGGTGTCGGTCATGCCGTAGGAGGCGGGGCCGGCGGCCATGTTGTCCGGGTGCAGGGTGCGGCCGGTGCCGCCGCCGGAGGCCACGGAGAAGTACCGCTTGCCCTGCTCGATGCACTCCTTCTTATAGGTGCCCGCCACCGGGTGCTGGAAGCGGGTGGGGTTGGTGGAGTTGCCGGTGATGGACACGTCCACGCCCTCGTGGTGCATGATGGCCACGCCCTCCCGGACGTCGTCGGCGCCGTAGCACTTGACGGCGGAGCGCTCGCCCTTGGAGTAGGGGATCTCCCGGACCACCTTCAGCTCGCCGGTGTAGTAGTCGAACTGGGTCTGGACATAGGTGAAGCCGTTGATGCGGGAGATAATCTGGGCGGCGTCCTTGCCCAGGCCGTTCAGGATGACCCGGAGGGGCTCCTTGCGGGCCTTGTTGGCGTTGCGGGCGATGCCGATGGCGCCCTCGGCGGCGGCGAAGGACTCGTGGCCGGCCAGGAAGGCGAAGCACTTGGTCTCGTCCCGCAGCAGCATGGCGCCCAGATTGCCGTGGCCCAGGCCCACCTTCCGGTCGTCGGCCACGGAGCCGGGGATGCAGAAGGACTGCAGGCCGATGCCGATGGCCTCGGCGGCCTCGGCGGCGGTCTTCACGCCCTTCTTGATGGCGATGGCCGCGCCCACGGTGTAGGCCCAGCGGGCGTTCTCAAAGCTGATGGGCTGCACCCCGGCCACGATGTCGTAGGGGTTGAAGCCGTAGCTCTTGCAAATGTCCAGGCACTCCTCCACGGAGGAGATGCCGTACTCAGCCAGAACAGGGGTGATCTGGTTGATGCGTCTTTCGTAAGATTCAAACAGTGCCATTGTAATCACCTTATTCCTTTCTGGGGTCGATATACTTGACGGCGCCGTCCTCGGCGTTGAAGCGGCCGTAGTGGCCCTTGGCCTTCTCCAGGGCCTCGTTGGCGTCCATGCCGTTGCGGATGGACTCCATCATCTTGCCCAGATGGACGAACTCATAGCCGATGATCTGGTCCTCCTCGTCCAGGGCGATCCGGGTGATATAGCCCTCGGTCAGGGACAGGTAGCGGGGGCCCTTGGCCTTGGTGGAGAAGATGGTGCCCACCTGGCTGCACAGCCCCTTGCCCAGGTCCTCCAGGCTGGTGCCGATGGGCAGGCCGCCCTCGGAGAAAGCGGTCTGGCTGCGGCCGTAGACGATCTGCAGGAACAGCTCCCGCATGGCGGTGTTGATGGCGTCGCACACCAGGTCGGTGTTCAGGGCCTCCAGAATGGTCTTGCCGATCAGGATCTCGCCGGCCATGGCGGCGGAGTGGGTCATGCCGGTGCAGCCGATGGTTTCCACCAGGGCCTCCTCAATGACGCCGTTCTTGATGTTCAGGCTCAGCTTGCAGGCGCCCTGCTGGGGAGCGCACCAGCCCACGCCGTGGGTAAAGCCGCTGATGTCGGAGATCTCCTTGGCCTGGACCCACTTGCCCTCCTCGGGGATGGGGGCGGGGCCGTGATAGGCGCCCTTGGCCACCGGGCACATGTTCTGTACTTCGCTGGAGTAGATCATAGTCACACATTTCCTTTCTCTCGCCCGGCTCCGGGGCTTCCGGGGTGGGTGATGGTTTTGCAGGGTGATCGCCGCCGGGGCGGAGTTTTTTGCGCGGGCGTCCGCGTTCGCGTTCGCCTGCGGGCTCCGCCCGGCGGCCGGGAGAAATCAGAGGATCAGGCTGCTGCCGGTCATCTCCGCCGGCTTTTCCAGGCCCATCAGGTCCAGCATGGTGGGGGCGATGTCCGCCAGCCGGCCGTCCTTCAGCTTCACGTCGGCGCCCACGATGCAGAAGGGCACCAGGTTGGTGGTGTGGGCGGTAAAGGGGCTGACCCCATCGTCCTGGAGCATCTGCTCGGCGTTGCCGTGGTCGGCGGTGATCAGGGCGATGCCCCCCATGTCGGAGACGGCCTGGACCACCCGCCCAACGCAGGTGTCCACCGCCTCCACCGCCTTGACGGCGGCCTCAAAGACGCCGGTGTGGCCCACCATGTCGCAGTTGGCGAAATTCAGGATGATGACGTCGTACTTGCCGCTCTTGATCCGCTCCACGCACTGGCCGCAGACCTCGTAGGCGCTCATCTCCGGCTTCAGGTCGTAGGTGGCCACCTTGGGGGAGGGCACCAGGCACCGGTCCTCCCCTGGGAAGGTCTGCTCCACGCCGCCGTTGAAGAAGAAGGTGACGTGGGCGTACTTCTCGGTTTCGGCGATGCGCAGCTGGGTCAGGCCGTTCCGGGAGATATACTCGCCGAAGATGTTGTGCAGGGTCTCCTTGGGGAAGGCCACCTCCACGTTGGGCATGCTGGCGTCGTAGGAGGTGGTGCACACGAAGTGAACGGGGAAATAGCCGTTCTTCCGCTCGAAACCGGTGAAGTCCGGGTCCGCCAGGGTGCGGGTGATCTCCCGGGCCCGGTCGGGCCGGAAGTTCATGAAGATGACCGCGTCCCCCTTTTCGATCCGGGCGTCCCGGGCGCAGACCACGGGGATGACGAACTCGTCGGTGACGCCGGCGTCATAGCTCTTCTGGACCGCGTCCACCGGGTCGGGGTTGAACTCGGCGCTCTCGCCGTAGACCATGGCGGCGTAGGCCTTTTCCACCCGGTCCCAGTTGGTGTCCCGGTCCATGGCGTAGTAGCGGCCGGCCACGGTGGCGATCTCGGCGCCGTACTGGTCGCAGACCTGCTTCATCTCGGCCACATAGCCCTTGCCCGAGGTGGGGGGCACGTCCCGGCCGTCCAGGAAGCAGTGGACATACACCGGGTCGCAGCCCAGCTCACTGGCCATTTTGACCGCGGCCTTCATGTGCTCGATGTGGGAGTGGACGCCGCCGTCGCTGGTCAGGCCCATGATGTGCACGGCCTTCCCCGCGTCCCGGGCGGCGGTCATGGCCTCCAGATAGGCCTTGTTCTGGAAGAACTCGCCGTCGGAGATGGCCTTGGAGATCTTGGGCAGGTCCTGGAAGACCACCCGGCCGGCGCCGATGTTGGTGTGGCCCACCTCGCTGTTGCCCATCTGGCCGTCGGGCAGGCCCACGTCCAGGCCGGAGGCGGAGAGGCGGGAGCAGGGGTTTTCGGCGAACAGCCTGTCCAGCACCGGGGTGTTCGCCGCGTGAACCGCGTTGCCCCGGTCGGTGTCCCGCAGGCCGAAGCCGTCCATAATGATGAGAATGGTCGGGGGTTTCATATCGTTCGATTGCTCCAATCCTGAGAAATACCTTGCGCTGTCACAGCGCCGCCGGGCTCACTCCTGGTTGGCGGCGTTGATGATGATGTTGAAGTCCTCGGCCTTGAGGGAGGCGCCGCCGATCAGTCCGCCGTCCACGTCGGGCTGGGCGAGCAGCTCGGCGGCGTTCTTGGCGTTCATGCTGCCGCCGTAGAGGATGGTGACGCTGCGGGCCACCCGGGCGCCGTAGAGCTTGCGGATGACGGTGCGGATCTCCTCGTTGACCTCGTTGGCCTGCTCGGCGGTGGCGGTCTTGCCGGTGCCGATGGCCCACAGGGGCTCATAGGCGATGACCACATGGCGCATCTTCTCGGCGGGCACCCCGGCCAGGGCGGTCTTGACCTGCAGGTCGATCAGCTCCTTGGTGATGCCCAGCTCCCGCTGCTCCAGGCTCTCGCCCATGCAGACCACCGGGCGCAGTCCGGCGTTGATGGCGGCGTGGACCTTCTTGTTGACGATCAGGTCGTCGTCGTTCCAGTACTGGCGGCGCTCGGAGTGGCCGATGATGACATACTTGACCCCCAGGTCCTTCAGCATCTCGGCGGAGACCTCGCCGGTGTAGGCGCCCTTTTCCTCGAAGTGCAGGTTCTGGGCGCCGATGGCCACCCGGGTGTCCTTAAAGGCCTTCAGGGCGGCGGGAATATTGACAAAGGGGACGCAGAGCAGCACTTCGCACCACTTGGCCTTGGGCATGATGGCCTTCAGCTCGTCGGCGAAAGCCCGGGTCTCGGCAGCGGTCTTGTTCATCTTCCAGTTGCCGGCGATAATCGTCTTGCGGTAACGTCTGTTCATGGTTGAGTTTACTCCTTATCTCTATCAAGTTTGCTGCAAAAACGGGGATCACATGCAGCCGGTACGGATTTTTTTGCGCCTGTCCTGCAGGCCGGTCCCCGGGCCTCCGCCTCCCCGGACGGAGGACAGCCCGAAGGGAAACTATCAGAGGATTACTTGTCCAGCAGGCAGACCACGCCGGGCAGAGCCTTGCCCGTGTGCCCCAGCGGATCAGCGATCCGCTGGGGACCCCATTTGACTTCACATCCTCGGCGGAAGTGAATTCCGCCTGCGGCAAGGTTTTGCTGCGCAAAACGCTTGGACGCCGCACTTGCGGCGCTGTCGGGCCGGAGGCATGGCCGCCTGACTGCGGACCGGTGCTTACTTGTCCAGCAGGCAGACCACGCCGGGCAG
>CAZAIF010000022.1:0-17132 GCA_964485125.1 uncultured Oscillospiraceae bacterium
AGGTAATCGCAGGAGCGGGCCAGCACGTCCCGGGTGAGGTCGTCCGCATAGGGCTGGTTGTTGCCGAATTTGGGCGCCCGGCGCAGCAGGTAGACCGCCTCGTCGTCCCCCTCCAGGTTGTTGTTCAGCAGCCGGAGCAGCCGGTCCCAGGTCAGGCTCTTGTCCTCGTAGATGGTCTTCTTGATGGCGGCCAGGCTGTCCCCCACATTGGGCACCCCAACGAAGGCGCTGGTGTGGGTGGTCAGCCGGACGCCGTTCTCATTGATGTCCAGCCCCCGCTCCATGCAGCCCTGGTAGAAGGAGGAGAGCAGCGGGCAGGGCATCTGCTCGTAGAGGGACAGGTCGGCGTTTTTGAAGTAGAACAGCCGCCGCATCACATACTCGAACTCCCGCTCAAAGGCGTCGGCCAGGGCCTCGAAGGTGGCGAAGTCCCGGGGGTCCCCCAGGTCGATCCCCAGCTTCTGGCCGGTCACCGGGGACACCCCCCGGTGGAGCAGCAGGTCCAGGATCAGGGGATAGTTGAAGCTGGAGCCCCCGATGTCGTGGGTAACGGCGGGGATGGTGGGGTTGTGGCAGCCGGTGGAGATGTAGTTGTTGGCGTCCTCCAGCGGGATGCCGGTGGAGGTCAGGGCCCGGATGGTGGTGGTGTCGCTGACGAATTTCAGCTTGCCCTTCAGGGCCCGGGCCACCTCGCAGGCCCGCACCAGGAAGTCCCGGGGGTTCTTGGGGCTGACCCGGACCACCAGGTCCTCGTTGACCAGCCCCACGCAGGCCTCCGCCTCCAGGAAGAGATAGGACAGCTCGTTGACCGCGTCCTCCCCGGCGGCGTCCACCCCGCCGATGGTGACCCCCTGCATGGTGGGGGAGCCGCTCATCATGGTGGAGACGATCTCCGCCTGGGGGTTCAGCACCCCGTTCATTTTGATAAAGACCAGGCTGATCAGCTCTCCGGCCTCCTCCGGGGTGAGGACGCCCCGGTCCAGGTCGGCGCGGTAGTAGGGGTAGAGGTACTGGTCCGCCCGGCCCAGGGACATGCCCGCCCCCCAGCCCTCCACCATCAGGCTGACGTAGACGAACCAGCAGGACTGGAGGGCCTCCCGGAAGGACTCCGCCGGATGGAGGGGCACCCTGCGGCACACCCGCTGGATCTCCAGCAGCTCGGCCCGGCGGGCCTCATCGGCCTCTCCGGCGGCCAGCTCGCCGGCCAGGTCGGCGTAGCGCCGGGCAAAGGCCTCCACCCCGTCGTAGCAGTCCAGCATGGCCTGGAGCAGGTGGCCCTTGTGCATGTCCTCAAATTTCCCCGGGTCCAGCCGCTCCTGCTCCCGCCGGACCTTGCGGCGCATTCCCTCCAGTCCCGCCGAGAGCAGCTCGGCGTAGTCGATGGCCACATGACAGAAGTGGTGGCCGTTCTCGCTGAAGCCCATGCTGCTCACCGCCACATGGTCGTACGCCTTCAGCTCCTCGGGCACAAGGCGCTGGAGCTGGTCGAAGAGGGATTTGCCCCGCCAGTAGGGGACGTACTCCTGCAGGCAGGCCTTCTCCGCCTCGCTCAGGGGGAGATAGGGGTCATGCTCCCGCCGGTCCAGGCGGTCCATCTCCTCCAGGATCCACTCGGCGCTGATCTCGGGCAGCAGGGAGCCGCCCCGGATCTTGCTGGTCTGCCGCCCCACGATCAGCTCCCCGTCGGCGATGCCCACGCTCATGTGGGACAGGATGTGCTTGAGGGCCCGGCCCCGGCGGATCACCGCCGGACAGCCCTCGGTCTGCCGGTAGGACTCAGTCATATAGTAGCCCCGTTCCACGCAGATGCCCCCCTGGGTGAGCATCTGGGCGCGCAGCCGCCGGACCCGCTCCGTGGCCTGCAATCTCATAAAAAACGCCTCCCTTTCGTGATGTTGGATGATAAAATTATAGGTGTTGACAACGATTTTGTCTAATATATAATAGTGAACAGAATGTTTAACCGGATTGAACAGTTTGGGGAGGCGGCCATGGAACTGATCCAGTTGAAGTATTTTGTGGGCATCACCGACAGCCCCACCATGCTCCAGGCCGCCCGGGCCATGAACGTGTCCCAGTCCACCCTGAGCGTGTCCATGAAGAAGCTGGAGGAGGAGCTGGGGGTCAAGCTGTTCGCCCGCTCCGGGCGGCGCCTGGTGCTGACCGGGGAGGGGGAGCGGTTCCTGGAGGGGGCGGCCCGGATCCTGGACGAGCTGGAGGGGCTCAAGCAGTCCCTCCGGGCGGGACAGGGGAGCCCCGGGGCGGTCACCGTGGCCGCCAACGCCACCGACTTCGCCGTGGAGGCCATCGCCCTCTACCGGGAGCTGGCCCCGGCGAGGCCGGTGCGGCCCATCCGCTCCAACGCGGCGGGGATCCGCTCCCTGCTGGCCGCCCGGGAGGCCGACCTGGCCCTGACCCTGGCCCCGGCGGACTCCCCCCATCTGACCTCGGTGCTGCTGTTCCGGGAGCCCATGGAGCTGCTGGTGTCCCCCCGGGACCCGCTGCGGCGGGCGGGCTCCGTCAGCCTGGGGGATCTGGAGGGGCGCACCCTGGTGACCATGGGCCAGGGCCACGACCTGCGGAAGCTCTTCGACGCCTTCCTCCAGGGGGCGGGGGTGCACCCGGGGGAGCTGATCGAGGTCTCCGACGAGGAGGCCCTCTCGGGCACCGTGGCCCGGGGGCTGGGGGTGACCTTCATCCCGGCCTACATCGCCGGAGGGCGCAGCGGGCTGGTGGACCGGCCCGTCTTCTCCCTGCCCATCCGGGAGCCGGAGTGCAGCCGCAGCGTCTATCTGCTCCGCCGCTCGCCGCCCCAGGCCTCCCCGGAGGCGGCGGAGTTCTGCCGCTTTCTGCTGGAGTTCTCCGCCCTGGCGGCCCGGCTGGGGCGGTGCCCCACGGCGGCGGACGTCGGCGGCGGAGAAAAAGGCGCCGGTCCGGCGGGGCCGGGGGATCAGCGGGCGGCAGACGGGCACAATAGGCCGGGAGCGCCCCCGGAACAGGAGGAGTTCATATGAATATTTTCGACATCATCGGCCCCATCATGGTGGGGCCCTCCAGCTCCCACACGGCGGGGGCGGTGCGGATCGGACGGCTGACCCGGCAGCTGCTGGGGGGCGAGCCGGCGGAGGCGGAGCTGCTGCTCCACGGCTCCTTCGCCGCCACCGGCCGGGGCCACGGCACCGACCGGGCCCTGATCGCCGGGCTGCTGGGCATGGAGCCCGACGACGCCCGGATCCCCCAGAGCTTTGAGCTGGCCCGGCAGCGGGGGCTGCGCTTCCAGTTCCGCAGCGGGGTGCTCCAGGACGCCCACCCAAACTCGGTGCAGCTGACGGTGGAGGACGCCGCCGGGAACCGCCTGACGGTGGCGGCGGCCTCTCTGGGAGGCGGACGGGTGAAGTTCACCTCGGTGGACGGGCTGCCCGCCGCCTTCACCGGGGAGCGGAACACCCTGATCATCCGCAACCAGGACCGGGTGGGGGAGGTGGCCGCCATGGCCAGCGCCCTGTCGGACACCGGGGTGAATATCGCCGCCATGCAGCTCTACCGGGACACCAAGGGGGGCGAGGCCCTGATGGTGGTGGAGAGCGACGAGCCGGTCAGCCCCGCCACCCTGGAGCGGCTGCGCCGGGTGGAGGGCATCCAGCGGGTGACCTATCTGGATCTGGGAGGAGGAAACTGATATGTTTACGTCCATCGCGTCCCTGCTCCGGGCGTCGGAGGAGGGAAAAAAGCCCCTGTGGGAGGTGGTTCTGGAGGACGACCTGGCCGAGCGGGGGGTGGAGCGCCGGGCCTCCCTGGAGCAGATGGCCCTCCACTGGCGGGCCATGGAGGCGGCGGAGCGGGACTACGACCCGGCCCGCCGCTCCGCCAGCGGCCTGGCGGGGGGCGACGGCGGGCGGATGGAGGCCAGCGCCGCCCCCCTCTGCGGCCCCTTCCTGGGGGAGGTCATCGCCACCGCCCTGAAGATGGGGGAGTGCAACGCCTGCATGCGGCGCATCGTGGCCGCCCCCACCGCCGGGGCCTGCGGGGTGCTGCCGGCGGTGCTGCTGCCCACCCGGCGGAAGCTGGGGCTGGGGGAGGAGCGGATGGTGGAGGGGCTCTATGTGGCCGCCGGCTTCGGCCAGGTCATCGCCGCCCGGGCCTCCATCTCCGGGGCCGAGGGGGGCTGTCAGGCGGAGGTGGGCTCCGCCTCCGGCATGGCCGCCGCCGCCCTGGTCCACCTGATGGGGGGCGGCGGGGAACAGATGGCCCACGCCTGCGCCATGGCCCTGTCCAACGTGCTGGGGCTGGTGTGCGACCCGGTGGCCGGGCTGGTGGAGGTCCCCTGCGTCAAGCGCAATGTGATGGGGGCGGTGAACGCCCTCTCCTGCGCCGAGATGGCCCTGGCGGGCATCGCCAACGTCATCCCCTGCGACGAGGTCATCGACGCCATGCGGGCGGTGGGGGCGGCCCTGCCCAGCTCCCTGCGGGAGACCGGGGCCGGCGGCCTGGCCGCCACCCCCACCGGCCACCGGATCGCCGCCGGGGAGCGCTGACCGCCCCTCCCCTGCGGCGGGCGCCCCGGGGGACGGAGGAGAAGAACCGGCGGGCCGGATGCGCCCGCCTCCAGGCAATCTGATACAGGCAGCCAAACAGGGCCTGCTGTCCGTCCGGCTCCGGGGCCGGACGGAAAAAGTTGTCTGGACACAGCGGGGAAAATTAACATAGGATAATGCGCGGCCGGAAAAAGAATGGTATAATAACAAAATATACTCAAAACATATGGTATCGGACCCATTTAAAGAGGTGGCGTGGATGAGCTCGATGGAAGCGTTTTTCAGGGATTGTTTCGGTTTGCAGGATCAGGAGATACTGGCGGCGATGACTGCCGCCAGCGCGGCGCGCCGGCTCAAGGCCGGGGAGCTGCTGCTCAAAGAGGGGGAGATCCAGCGGGAGGTGCCCTTTCTGGTCAGCGGCGTGGTTCGGGGCTACTATTTCGACTCCGAGGGAAAAGATATCACGGATTGCCTGGTGCACAAAGTGGGGGAGCCGGTGGTAGCGGAGGCGGAGCTGGGCCAGCCCTCCCGACTCTATATGAGGGCGTTGTCGGATACGCAGGTGATCGCCTCCCCCGTGGAGGACGTCCAGCGACTGATCCTGCAGTACCCCGTCCTGCTGGAGCTTTACAACCGGCTGCTGGCGGACGCCTTCTCCAATCACTGGGAGATCAAGTCGATGATTGCCGGGAGCACGGCCATGCAGCGCTATCAGTGGTTTTTGCGGCGGTATCCGGGGCTGTCGGAGCAGGTCAGCCAAAAGCATATCGCCTCCTTCCTGAGAATGACGCCGATCACCCTGAGCCGGGTGCGGCGGAAACTCCGGGAACAGCCCGGGACGGCTCCGGCGTCCGGCCCGGAGAACCTCCCGGAGACCGGGGGCCTGCCGCCCCGCCCGCCGGGATAAAACA
This sequence comes from uncultured Oscillospiraceae bacterium, assembly GCA_964485125.1. GTDB lineage: Bacteria > Bacillota > Clostridia > Oscillospirales > Oscillospiraceae > UMGS1766. The sequence continues at coordinate 5,447 of CAZAIF010000022.1, forward strand.
AAATGCCCTGCCCCCGCAGTCTGCGGGGGCAGGGCGTTTCGATGGATTGGAGTGTATTGCCTGGGGCCGCACCGGAGGTCTGGGGGGAAGCCGTCCGGCGCGGAGGGGGTCAGTCCCCCTGGAGGGCGTCGTAGCCCTCCTCGCCGGTGCGGACCTTGATGACGTTCTCCACGTCGTAGACGAAGATCTTGCCGTCGCCGATGTGGCCGGTGTACAGGGCCTTCTTGGCCACGTCCACCACCTGGGACACCGGCACCTTGGAGACCACCACCTCTACCTTCATCTTGGGCAGCAGCCGGGCCTCCACCGGCGCGCCGCGGTAGTAGGTCACATGGCCCTTCTGGGCGCCGTATCCGAAGACGCTGGTCACCGTCAGGCCGGTGACGCCGCACTTCTCCAGCGCCTCCTGGAGCTGGTTGAAGCGGGCCTGGTTGGCGATGATGGTCACCTTGGTCATCTTCTTGCCGCCGCCGGAGGCCCGGTGCACCACCGGCACCGCCTCCTCCGGGGTGGCGGCCGCCGGGGCGGGAGCGCCGTCCGGGGCGGAGGCCTCGCCGCTCTCCGTCTCCACCGTCAGGGCCGCCGGGGCGAAGTCGGGATAGGCCATATTGCCGTGCTCGCCCACGTCCAGACCGGTGAGCTCCTCCTCCCGGGACACCCGGATGCCCACGGTGGCCTTGAGGACCAGCCACACCAGGCCGGCGGCCAGGAAGGTGAAGGCGCCAACCGCCAGGATGCCCACCAGCTGCACGCCCAGCTGGCCGAAGCCGCCGCCGAAGAACAGGCCGTCCACGGTGGCCAGGCTGGTCACGCCGGACTGGGCAAACAGGCCCACGCAGAGGGTGCCGAACACGCCGCAGCCCAGGTGGACCGAGGTGGCGCCCACGGGATCATCCACGTGGATCTTGTCAAAGAACACCACCAGGAATACCACCAGGACGCCGGACAGGGCGCCGATGATCAGGGAGCTGAGGATGCTCACATAGGCGCAGCCGCCGGTGATGCCCACCAGGCCGGCCAGGCAGCCGTTGATGGTCATGCCCAGGTCGGGCTTGCCGATGAAGAGCCAGGAGGTGATGGTGGAGGTGAGCACCGCCGCGATGGCCGCAGTGTTGGTGGTCATCAGGATGTGCATCACGTCGGAGGGGTTCTGGAAGCTCATGGTGGAGCCGGGGTTGAAGCCGAACCAGCCCAGCCAGAGCACGAACAGGCCGATCACCGCCAGGGACATGTTGTGGCCCGGGATGGCCTTGGGCTTGCCGTCCTTGCCGTACTTGCCGATCCGGGGGCCCAGGATCATGGCCCCCGCCAGGGCGGCCCAGCCGCCCACCGAGTGGACCGCCGTGTCCCCGGCGAAATCCAGGAAGCCCAGGTCGGACAGCCAGCCGCCGCCCCAGATCCAGTGGCCCACGATGGGGTAGATCACCAGGGTCAGCACAAAGGAGAAGATAATAAAGCTGACGTACTTGATCCGCTCGGCCACCGCGCCGGAGACGATGGTGGCGGCGGTGCCGCAGAAGACCAGCTGGAAGAAGAACTTGCCCCAGAAGGGGACGTTGCTGGTCAGCGTCTCGTCATAAAAGGAGAGGTCCTGGCCGCCCAGGATGAACAGGTGCTGGGTGCCCACGATGGGGTTGTCGCCGCCGAACATCAGCCCCCAGCCCAGGAGCAGAAAGCCCAGCGAGGAGACGGCGAAGACGATAAAGTTCTTCGAGAGAATGTTGACCGTGTTCTTGGACCGGGCAAAGCCGGCCTCCACCGCGGCGAAGCCCAGGTTCATGAAGAACACCAGGATGGCCGCCAGGAACACCCATAGGGTGTCCACGATCATGGTCATGTCCATATGATTTCCTCCTTCTCTTGGCCGCACCGGCGGCCATCAAAAATGGAGACGGACCCGTTTCCGGGGCTCCGCCTCCTTGCGAAAAAAAAGGCTCCGCTGACTCTTTCCGGTCCGCGGCGCCTTTGCCTGTATTTGAGTATACGATGGCCGGGCCCTGATGTCAACCAATTTTTGCAAGACGACCCGCTTCGATGTTCATTTTTGTCTGGTCAGACAAATTCCGGCCGGTTTCCGGCCTGTATTTTTGCAGGATTTCCCGTCATGCTTGCGAAAATACCTCCGCCGTTCCGGCAGCGGGGCCCCTGGGGCCTCCATTTCAGCCAGATTTAAGCTTTTCGGGGTATGCTGAACACTGTATCACCGGGCGCAGCGCCCGTATCATCCAAGTGAGGAGGAACACGCAGTGATCGAAATCCACAATCTGGTCAAGCGATACGGCGACCAGGCGGCGGTGGATCATCTGGACCTGACCATCGAACAGGGCCAGGTGTGCGGCCTGCTGGGCCTGAACGGCGCGGGCAAGACCACCACCATGAACATGATCACCGGATATCTGGCCCCCACCGAGGGCCAGATCGTCATCGACGGCCACGACATCCTGGAGGAGCCGGAGGAGGCCAAGCGGTGCGTGGGCTATCTGCCCGACCAGCCCCCGCTCTATCTGGACATGACCGTGACCGAGTACCTGCGCTTCTGCGCCCAGCTCAAGCTGATCCCCAAGGCCCAGCGCGCCGGGCAGATCCAGAAGGCCATGTCCCTGACCGGCCTGGACGAGGTGGCCGGACGGCTCATCAAGAACCTCTCCAAGGGCTACCGCCAGCGGGTGGGACTGGCCCAGGCCATCCTGGGGGAGCCGGACATCATCATCCTGGACGAGCCCACCGACGGCCTGGACCCCCGGCAGATCAACGAGATGCTCGCCCTGATCCGCCGGCTGGGGCAGGAGCACACCGTCATCCTCAGCTCCCACAAGCTCTCCGAGGTGCAGGTGGCCTGTGACCGGATCGTCATCCTGCACCAGGGCAGGAAGGTGGCCGACGGCCTGGCCGAGGAGCTGGAGAGCCAGCTGAGCGGCGACACCCAGCTCACCCTCACCGCCCGGGGCGGCCGGAAGGACGTGAAGCGGGTGCTGGAGGGGATCTCCGGCCTCAGCGGCGTGTCCCTGGAGGAGACGCCGGACGGGGTGCGGGCCCATATGGAGTACGCCCCCGACGCCGACCCCCGGGAGAACCTCTTCTTCGCCTTTGCCGGCGCCGGCATCCCCCTGGTGGAGCTGAGCGCCACCACCGTCTCCCTGGAGCAGGTCTTCCTGTCCCTGACCCAGGACGACCAGGCCGGGCCCGACGGGGCGGAGGCGGACGGAGCGAAAGCGCCTGAGCGGCCGGAGGAGCCCCCGGTGCTGGAGCTGGAAATGCCCCCGGCGGAGGACGCCGGGGACGGAGAGGAGGATGCTGAACCGTGATCGCCATCTATAAACGGGAGCTGGGGGCCTACTTCCACTCCATGACCGGATATATCTGCGCCGCCTTCCTGATCTTCTGCGTGGGGATCTACTTTATGGCGGCCAACCTGTTCAGCGGCTATCCCAGCTTTTCCTACGCCCTGAACAACAGCCTGTTCATCTTCATGCTGACCACCCCCATCCTCACCATGCGCTCTATGGCCGAGGACCGGCGCAACAAGACCGACCAGCTGCTGCTGACCAGCCCGATCACCATCACCAAGATGGTGCTGGGCAAGTATTTCGCCATGCTCACCGTGCTGGCCCTGCCCTGCCTGCTGTTCTGCCTGTGCCCGCTGATCATCCTGGCCAACGGCAGCGCCACCCTGGCCTCGGACTACGCCTCCATCCTGATGTTCTTCCTGATGGGCAGCGTCTGCGTGGCGGTGGGGCTGCTGATCTCATCCCTCACCGAGAGCCAGGTCATTGCCGCCATCGGCACCTTCGGGGCGGTGCTGCTGCTCCTGCTGTGGCAGTCCCTGGTCAGCTTCATCCCCTCCACCGCCGCGGCCTCCTTCCTCGGCGCCCTGCTGATCGCTCTGCTGCTGGGGGTGGTGCTCAACGCCCTGACCGGCAACTGGCTGCTCTCCACCCTGATCGCCGCGGCGGCCATGGCGGCGGAGTTTGTGGTCTTTCTGGTCCGGCGCTCCCTGTTCGAGGATCTGCTGCCCAACGTGCTGGGCCAGTTCTCCATCACCGACGCCTTTGACAACTTCGCCAGCTATCAGCTCTTTGACTTCAGCGGGCTGTTCCTGTACCTGTCCCTGATCTTCCTGCTGGTGTTCATCACAATCCAGCTGATCCAGCGGCGGCGCTACTGCTGAGAGGAGGAGTGGGAACATGAAACGCGATCACAAGAAAAAAGCCAAAAGCAAACCGGAGCGGTCCTCCCGGGGGGAGGTCAAGACGCTGTTCACCTCGCTGAAGGGGCGCAACGGGCTTTTCGCCGCCCTGTCCATCCTGGTGGTCATCGCCATTGTGGTGGTGCTGAATCTGGCGGTGGGGCTGCTGCCCGCCAACCTGCGGCAGAAGGATCTCTCCACGGAAAAGATCTACACCGTCTCCGACACCAGCCGGGAGCTGCTCTCCGGGCTGGAGGACGATGTCGAGATCATCGTCCTGGCCCCCACCGACGGGGTGGACCAGCGCATTTCCACCTATCTGGAGATCTACTGCGCCCTGTCCGACAAGCTGAGCCTGAAGACCATCGACACCACCCTGTACCCCTCCGCCCTGAGCGAGTACGACAGCGACTCCAGCAGTGTGGTGGTGGTGCGCAACGCCGATACCGGCAAGCAGCAGATCATCTCCTTTGACGACATCCTGGTCTACGACTGGTCCACCTACTATTATTACGGCTATCTCTACTATACTGAGTTCGACGCCGAGAGCCAGCTGACCAGCGCCGTCAACCTGGTGACCAGCGACGCCGCCCACACCATCTACTGTGACACCGGCCACGGGGAGGCCTCCTTGGGGAGTGCGGTCACCGAGCAGATCGAGAAGAACAACCTCTCCACCGAGGAGATCAACCTGCTCATCGACGGCGTCCCCGAGGGGTGCGAGCTGCTGCTGTTCAACCAGCCCACCAGCGACCTCTCCGCCGATGAGCTCGCCCAGGTGGAGGAGTTCCTCTCCGAAGGCGGCCATGTGATGGTCATCCTGTCCTCTGAGACCGACGCGGCCAGCTTCCCCAACCTGAACAGCCTGACCAATGAGTACGGACTGAACATCCTGGATGGCGCCCTGGCGGACCAGGCCAACTACTACCAATACTTCGGCTCCGCCTACGTCTTCTTCCCCACCCTGAGCACCTCCGACGCCATCACCTCCGCCCTGGGCAGCGACAGCTATGTGATGGTGGGCTATGACGGCACCACCCAGGTCTCCCCGGTCATCCCCCTGGAAATCGTGGAGCCCTCCATCGATGGCGTCTCGGTCACCAGCTTCCTGACTACCTCCGACGCCGGGGTGGCCTATGTGAGCCAGGACAACTACTCCACCGGAAGCTATGTGCTGGGGGCCTATGCCTCCGACGAGGACACCGGGGCCCGGCTCACCGTCATCAGCGCCGACTCCTTTGTGGACGACGCCCTGGTCTCCTCCTTCTCCGGCTTGTCCAACGTGGAGGTGTTTATGAATGCCCTGACCGCCACGTTTGACGACATGGAAACCGTCTCCATCGAGGCCAAGAGCCTGACCGTTACCTATAACACGGTGCGCAACTCCAACCTGTGGACCCTGATCTTTGTCATCATCCTGCCGTTGGTCGTGCTGCTGGGAGGGTTCTTCCACTGGCTGCGCCGGCGCAGACTGTAAAGGACGGTGTAACATGAGCAAGAAGAAACGGCGTCAGCTCTGCCTGCTGCTGGGCTGCCTGGCCGCTGCGGTGCTGATCCTGGTGGCCGTCCTCCTCTACAACCGGTACCTGGCCGCCCAGGAGGCGGCCGCCGAGGCGGACACCATCTCCACCGGCCTGGCCGCCGAGCCGGTCCAGATCAGCTGGACCGGCGCCGAGGGCTCCGTAACCCTGGTCCAGGACGGGGAGGACAACTGGTCCTGGGCGGAGGATGACGGCTTCCCTCTGGACAGCTCCCTGGTCCAGTCCATTGTCAGCGCCCTGGCCGACCCCGCCCAGCGGGAGATTGAGCTGGCCGACTCTCTGGAGGCCTACGGCCTGGAGGAGCCCGCCTGGACCCTGACCACTGTGGACAGCGAGGGGAACGAGGCCCAGCTGCTGATCGGCAACGCCTTCACCGAGGAGAGCACGGAGTACTATTACGCCATGGTCCCCGGCAGTGAGACCCTCCTGATCCTGGACACCACCCTGGCCAGCCAGCTCACCGGCACCGTGCTGGAGCTGGCGGACACCGACCCCCTGGAGGCCATTGATGAGTCCCAGGTCGCCAGCCTGACCATCCAGGGCGCCCAGGAGAGCGTACTCACCGTCCAGAGCGAGACGGTGGAGGACGAGGAGGGCAACGAGGAGACCGAGTACTACTGGTACAGCGGGGACACCGACGTCACCGACTCCACCCTGCTCACCTCCCTCACCGGGGAGCTGCTGGATCCGGCCTTCACCTCTATGGCCTACTGGAAGCCCGACGAGGCCACCCTGGCCGCCTGCGGCCTGGATGCGCCCGTCACCGTCACCGTCCAGTACACCGACGAGGACGGGAACGCCGCCGTGCTGACCCTCTCCATCGGCAGTCTGGACGAGGAGGGCAGCTACTACTACTGCACCGCCGACGGCGGGGAGAGCGTCTATCTGATCCGGGCAACCAGCCTGGCCGACACGATCACCGTGGCCGCCTCCGGCTTCAACGCCGCCGCCGAGAGCGCCGAGTCGGAGGAGGAGGCATAAGGGCGAAGGAGTGAAAAGGGCGGAAAATCTGCTTGCCAAGGTGCCGGTTTGAGGGTAAACTGAGAACAAGGAAACCCCGTGCTTGCCCGTCCTGGGCGTGAAAAGGAGGCCCGTCATGCGTATTTTGGTGGTAGAGGATGAACAGCGGCTGGCCCGCACCATAGGCGACCTGTTGGAGGCCAACAACTACACCGCAGACCTGTGCTACGACGGGGAGTCCGGCCTGGACAACGCCATGAGCGGCATCTACGACGCCATGATCCTGGACGTGATGCTGCCCAAGCTGGACGGCCTCTCCGTGGCCCGGCGGCTGCGGCAGGCGGGGGTGGGCCTGCCCATCCTGATGCTGACCGCCCGCTCCGGGCTGGAGGACAAGGTGTCCGGGCTGGACTCGGGGGCGGACTACTACCTGACCAAGCCCTTCGCCTCGGAGGAGCTGCTGGCCTGCCTGCGGGCGCTGACCCGCAAGCAGGGCTCCGCCGTCCTGGACAACGCCCTCACCTTCGGGGATCTGCGGCTGGAGCTGTCCAGCTGCCTGCTGGTGTGCGGGGAGCGCTCGGTGCGGCTGAGCCGCAAGGAGTTTGAGATCATGGGCCTGCTCATGTCCAACGCCGGCCAGGTGGTGACCAAGGAGGCCATCATTTTGAAGGTCTGGGGCTACGAGTCCGACGCGGAGGACAACAACGTGGAGGTCTATATCTCCTTCCTGCGCAAAAAGCTCGCCCGGCTCCAGTCCGCCGTGGTGATCCGCACCCTGCGGATGCTGGGCTATCACCTGCAGATGGGGGATGGAGCGGCATGATCCGACGGCTCCGCTGGAAATTCGTGGCCATCAATATGTCCCTGGTGCTGGCCATTCTGGCGGTGCTGTGCGCCGTGCTCATGGCCGCCACCCAGGACAGCCTGCGCCGGGACAGCCTGGACGCCCTGGACCAGGCGGTCACCCTGACCGCCGGCAGCGCCCCCAGCTATTCCATCCAGATCGAACCCGAGGGCAACGAGAACTACACCCTCTTCGGCTCCGACCGGGTGCAGCTGCCCTACTTCACCGTCCAGATCAGCGGTCAGGACACCCTGCTGGTGCTGGCCAACCAGTTTTTCGACCTCACCGACCAGGACACCCTGCTCCAGGTGGTCAACGCCGCCCTACAGTCCCCCGGGGACACCGGGGACATCAGCCAGGGGGGGTATCGCCTGCGCTTCTGCCGCGTCAACACCATCTTCGGCTACCGGGTGGCCTTTGTGGACCTGACCCAGGAGTGGAGCACCCTGACTGCCCTGGCCCGGAACCTGTCCTTCATCGGCCTGGGCTCCCTGGCGGTCTTTTTCGGCATCAGCCTGCTGCTGGCCCAGTGGGCGGTGCGGCCGGTGGAGAAGAGCTGGAGCCAGCAGCGCCAGTTCGTGGCCGACGCCTCCCACGAGCTCAAGACCCCCCTGACGGTGATCCTGTCCAGCCTGGATATGCTGGAGGAGTACGGGGAGGCGGAGCCGGAGAAGCGGCGGCGCTGGCTGGACAATGTGCGCTCCTCCTCGGGGCAGATGAAGACCCTGGTGGAGGAGCTGCTGGTGCTGGCCCGCAGCGACAACAGCGCCCAGCAGGTGAAGCTGGAGCGGTGTGACCTGAGCGACCTGGTGGAGGACGACCTGCTGCTCTTCGAGCCCATGGCCTTTGAGCGGGGCAAGACCATCCGGGAGGACATCGCCCCGGGCATCCGAGTCACCGGCGACCCCGCCCTGCTGCGCCGGGTGCTGGACATCTATCTGGACAACGCCTGCAAGTACGCCCCGGACCACACGGCCATCACCGTTCGGCTCCGGGGGGAGGGCCGCCGGGCCCTGCTCAGCGTCCACAGCCAGGGCGAGCCCATCCCGCCGGAGCAGCTGGAGCGGATCTTCGAGCGCTTCTACCGGGCCGACCCCTCCCGCACCCAGGAAGGCTACGGCCTGGGGCTGGCCATCGCCACCGAGCTGGCCAAGCTCCATCACGGCAAGGTGTGGGCCCAGTCCGACGACACCGGCAACACCTTCTTCTTCTCCCTGCCCCGCCTGAGAGAAGAGCGGGATGCGCAGGATGGGGCCCGGCCCCCTCAGGCGCCGCCCCCCGGCCTGCCCGGCTGAGGCGTTCAGAGACGGCATGAGAAACAGTTTGGGGCGGTTCCCGTCGGGAACCGCCCCAAAAGCATGCCCTTTTCGCGCCGTCAGGCCAGGCCCAGGATGGTGGACACCAGCTCCACCGCCTCGTAGACCATGCCGTCGCAGTGCTCCTTCTTGGCGCCGCCTTGGGCGGCGTTTTTCTTCAGCAGGCCGGCGCAGTCGGTCATGCCCTCGTGGTTGGCCTTCATGGCGTCGATGAACTGGCGGCGATGCGCCTCGCTGCCCTCCAGCATCCCCATCACCATCAGCCCGCCGGTGATGGCCCCGCAGGTGGCCGCCATCCTCATGCCGCCGCCGAAGTGGGCGCCCAGCTGGAAGGCCTTGCCCTCGCTGATGCCGCACTCGGCGGCAAAGGCCACGATCACCGCCTGGGCGCAGTTATAGTGGATGCTGGGGTCGTTGCGGAACCGCTCCGCCCGTTTGACATACTTGTTCATCTCGTTCACCTCCGCTCTTTTGTGCCGTCCGCCCCGCCCCCCCGATCCGGGGGCGGGGCGGTTAGTTGAAAATATCCGGGTTTTCCTCAAACAGCCGCCGCACCCGTTCCCGTACCGGGGCGTGCTCGTCCCGCTCCAGCGCCGGGTCCTCCTCCAGCAGCTGCCGGGCGGCCTCCCGGGCCTCGTAGAGCACCCGGGTGTCCCCGGCCAGGTCGGCCACCCGCAGGTGGGGCAGGCCGTGCTGCCGCCGGCCGAAGAAGTCGCCGGGGCCCCGCAGCTCCAGGTCCTTCTCCGCGATCTGAAAGCCGTCGCCCGTGGCGCACAGAGCCTTGAGCCGCTGGCGGGTCTCCTCGCTGCGGCTGGAGGAGAGCAGGATGCACCAGGATTTCTCTCTGCCCCGGCCCACCCGGCCCCGGAGCTGGTGGAGCTGGGAGAGGCCGAACCGGTCCGCGTCCTCGATGACCATCAGGGTGGCGTTGGGCACGTCCACCCCCACCTCGATCACCGTGGTGGACACCAGAATGTCGGTCTCTCCCCGGACAAAGGCGGCCATGGCCGCCTCCTTGGCCTTGGGGGACAGCTTGCCGTGGACCAGCCCCACCCGCAGCTCCGGGAACACCTCCTCCCGGAGCTGGCGTGCGTAGTCGGTGACGTTCTTCAGCCCGGGGGCGCCCTCCGCCGACTCCTCCACGGCGGGGCAGACCACATAGACCTGGCGCCCCTCCCTGACCTGGCGGCGGATGAAGCCCTGGAGCCGGGCGCGCTTGTCCTCCCCGATCAGGAAGGTGTCCACCTGCTGGCGGCCCGGGGGCAGCTCGTCGATGATGGAGACATCCAGATCCCCGTAGATGATCAGGGCCAGGGTGCGGGGGATCGGGGTGGCGGACATGACCAGCACATGGGGGCGGCGGCCGCCCCCCTTGGCCGACAGGGCGGAGCGCTGCTCCACCCCGAAGCGGTGCTGCTCGTCGGTGACCACCAATCCCAGGCGGGCGAACTCCACCCCCTGGCTGAGCAGGGCGTGGGTGCCCACCACCAGGTCCAGCTCCCCCCGGGCGAGGGCCTGGAGGGTCTCCCGCCGGGCCCTGGCCCCCAGGCTGCCGGTCAGCAGCCCCACCCGCAGCCCGGCCCCGGAGAGCAGTCCGGTCAGGGTGTGGTGGTGCTGCTGGGCCAGGATCTCCGTGGGGGCCATCAGGGCGCTCTGCCAGCCGCTCCGGGCCGCCAGCCAGACTGCCCCGGCGGCCACCGCCGTCTTGCCGCTGCCCACGTCCCCCTGGATGAGCCGGTTCATCACCCGGCCCGAGGCCATGTCCTGGAACACCTCTCCCAGGGTGCGCCTCTGGGCCCCGGTGAGGGGGAAGGGGAGCAGGGCGGCGTATTCCTCCGCCGGCCGGGGGTCACAGCGGCAGCCCGCCCCCGCCTGGCGGCGGGTGTGGAGCAGGGCCAGCCCGGCGGTGAGGCAGAACAGCTCCTCAAACACCAGCCGCCGCCGTGCCTGCTCCAGGGCCTCAAAGGAGTCCGGGGCGTGGACCTGCCGCACCGCCCAGTCCCGGGCGGGCAGCCGGTGGGCCCGGCGGACGTGGCCGGGCAGGTCGTCGGGGATGGGGCCGGCCAGCCCCTCCAGGACCTGGCCCACCCAGAGCGAGAGCTGCTTGGCGGACAGCCCGGCGGTCAGCGGGTACACCGGCACGATGCGCCCGGTGAGCCGCCCCGTCCCCTCCCGCTCAAAGACCGGGTTGGTCATCCCCCGGCGGCCGTTCTGCACCTCCATCCGGCCGTAGAACACATAGCGCTCCCCCGGCTTCAGGGCGTTGGCGCTGTAGGGCTGGTTGAAAAAGGACAGTGTCACCGGGCCGGTGTCGTCGAAGGCGGTGGTCCGGGTGAGGGTGCGCCCCTGGCGCAGCCGGGTGGTGCGGGGGGGCTGGGCCACCACGGCGCAGACGCAGCCGTTCTCCCCCTCCGGGGCCTGGCAGATGGGCCAGATCCTGCGCCGGTCCTCGTAGTCCCGGGGGTAGAACTCGATGAGCTCCCCCAGGGTGCGGATGCCCAGCTTGGCCAGCAGCTCCGCCTTCTTCTCCCCCACGCCGGCCAGCGCCGACACCGGCTGATCCAGCTGCAGCGGCATATCCCCATCCCCCTTTCCGTTCCCGCGCCCCGTGGGCGGCGTTGTACTGGGCTTTATTATAGCACATCGGCCCCGCCGGGAAAAGGGGAGCGCCCCGCCTGGTTTTTGGGCGGGGCGGGAGGATAGGGGGACAGGGTATGACAGCTCTGAAGTATCTGCTGGGCTATCCGGGCCGCTGCCGCCGGGACATGCTCCCGGGCGGACGGATGGCGCTGATCACCGGGCTGCTCTACGCCCCCTTCCCTCCTTATTCCACCCGCTC
>CAZAIF010000023.1:0-16723 GCA_964485125.1 uncultured Oscillospiraceae bacterium
GCTCCTGCATGGTGACGCCGTAGAGGACGTCGGCCTCCTCCATGGTGCCCCGGCGGTGGGTGATGACGATGAACTGGGTGTGGTCGGTCATGGTGCGCATATACCGGGCGAACCGGGTGACATTGGCGTCGTCCAGGGCGGCCTCGATCTCGTCCATCACCACGAAGGGGGTGGGCCGGACCTTCAAAATGGCGAAATACAGGGCGATGGCCACAAAGGCCTTCTCGCCGCCGGAGAGCAGGGAGATAATTTTGAGGCTCTTGCCCGGGGGCTGCACCTTGATCTCGATGCCGCAGTTCAGGATGTCCTCCGGGTCCTCCAGCTCCAGGGAGGCCTTGCCCCCCCGGAAGAGCTCCTGGAAGGTCTGGGTGAAGGACTGGGAGATCAGGGCGAACTGCTGGGCGAAGATCTCCTTCATCTGCTCGGTGATGGAGCCGATGATCCCCTCCAGCTCCGCCTTGGACTTCTCCACGTCGGCCCGCTGATCGGACAGGTAGGTGTAGCGCTCATTGACCCGCTGGAACTCCTCCACCGCCCCCAGGTTTACCGCCCCCAGGCCGCTGATGGTCCGCTTGAGCTCGGCAATGCGGCGGGTGGCCTTCTGGAGGTTCTCCAGCTCCTGGCGCTGCTTCTGGGCCTCGGAGTGGGAGAGCTCATAGCTGTCCCAGAGCTTGTCCAGGATCTGCTTCTCCTCCAGCTCGGCGGCATTTTTGCGCTGCTCCAGCCGGGCGCACTCCCGCTCCAAGGAGAGCAGCTGCTCATTTTTGGCCCGGGCGTCCTTGTCCGCCTGGGTGCGCTCCCTCTCCAGTTTGAGCCGCTCCTCGCTCAGCCGGCGCAGCTGCGCCTCCTGGGCGGAGCGCTGCTCCCGCCGGGCGGCCAGGGCGGTCTCCTGCTCCCGGATGGAGCCCTTCAGCTCCGCGTCCCGGGCGTCACAGGCGGCGATCATCTCCCGGCGCTGGTCCTGGTCGGTGGCAAGGCCGCTCCGGAGCTGGCGCAGCTCCTCCATGGCCTGCTCTAAAGCCCCGGCCTCGGCCTCCAGCCCCGCCAATTCCAAATTGAGGGAGGCAATGGCCTCGGTGATGCTCTGGCTCTTCTCCCGGATGGCCTCCCCGCCGGCGGATTTGCCCTCGGCCTCGGCCCGGAGGGCGGCGGCGGCCCCCTCCAGCTCGGTGATCCGCGCCCGGGCGGCGTCGGCGTCGGCCTCGGTCTTCTCCAGCCGCTGGGCCAGCGAGGCGCGCTCCTCCCGGAAGCCCTCCAGCCCCCGGCGCAGGCCGTTCAGCAGTATATCGTACTGGCCCGCCTCGCCCTCCAGCCGGAGGACGGCGGCGTCCAGCTCCTGTTTCTGGTTCTGGGCCACCTCCAGCTCATAGGCGGCCCCCTGATCCTCCCGCTGGGCCTCGGCGGCCTCCTGTTTGGCCTGGGCCAGCTGGGCATGGATGCCGCCGATCTGGCCCTTCAGCCGCTCCAGCTCGTTGCCCCGGCTCAGGATGCCGGCGCTGCGGCTGACGCTGCCGCCGGTCATGGAGCCGCCGGCGTTGAGCACCTGGCCGTCCAGGGTGACGATGCGGTAGCGCTGGCGGTAGGCCCGGGAGATGGCGATGGCGCTGTCCATGTCCTCGGCGATGATGACCCGGCCCAGCAGGTTGGCAAATACGTTCTGATACTGGGGCTCAAACCGGATCAGCTGGGAGGCGATGCCCACAAAGCCCCGCTGGCGCTCCAGCCCGTCCTCCTGGATGGAGTTGGGCCGGATGGCGTCCATGGGCAGGAAGGTGCACCGGCCCCCGTCCCGCCGCTTCAAATAGTTTATGGCCCCTTTGCCGTCCTCCTGGCGCTCCACCACGATGTTCTGCATGGCGCCCCCCAGGGCGATCTCGATGGCCACGGCGTACTGGTCGGGCACCTTCAGCAGCCCCGCCACCGGGCCCCGGACGCCGGAGAGCTGGCCCCGGCCGGCGGCCTGCATCACCGTCTTGACTGCCTTGGAGTAGCCCTCGTAGAGCTTTTCCATCTCGCTGAGCATGTGGATGCGGGAGGAGAGGGCGTTCTCCTCCATGGTGAGCTTGACCACCCGGTCATTGGCGGCGGCGAGCTTCTTCTGCCGCTGCTGGCGGCGCAGCTCAAAGCCGCTGATGACGTTGGCGGCCCCGTCCCGCTCCTCTCTGGTCTTGGAGAGCTCCTGGGCCTTGGCCTCCGACTCCTTCTGGGCCTGGGCGAGCCGCTGCTCGCTGTCCTGGATGGAGGCGCTGAGGGCGGTGTCCCGGTCCAGCAGCTCCTGCTGGGCGGCGGCCAGGGCGGACAGCAGCGCCCGGGCATCCCCGGCGGAGGCGTTTTGCAGCTCCTCCCGGCGGCGCAGCTCCTCCAGCTCCCCGGCCAGGTCGCCGGCGGACCGGCGGGCCTGTTCCGCCTGCTCCTCCTGCCGCTCCAGTTGGGCGGACAGCTCCTGGCGGCGCCGGGTGATCTCCTCCAGCCGGCGCTCCCGGTCGGCGATCTGACCGGCCACCGACTGGGCCCGGTCCCCCTGCTGGTCCATCTCCCGGTTGAGCCGTTCGGCGGTCTGCAGGTTGTTGCGGACCTCGGTCTGGAGCACGGCGATGGCGGACTCCAGCTCCCCGGCGGCCTCGTCCAGGGCGGAGAGCCCGGTGCGGATATGCTCCACCTCCCGCTCCCGCCGCTGCATCTCCTCCGCCAGCGCCTCGGAGCGCTGGTAGAGCTCCTGCTGGACCCGGGAGACCTCGTCCCGGTTCCGGGCGGCGATCTCATAGTCCCCGATCAGCTTGCGGCTGCTCTCGTGGAGCCGGTCCAGCTGCTCCATCCAGACGGAGATCTCCAGCCCCCGGAGCTCGTCCCGGCAGACCAGGTACTTCTTCGCCTTCTCCGACTGCTCCCGCAGGGGCTCCACCTGGAGCTCCAGCTCCTCGATCTTGTCGGAGATACGCAGTAGGTTGTCGGCGGTGTGGCCCAGCTTGCGCTCGGCCTCCTCCTTGCGGTGGCGGTAGCGGGAGATACCCGCCGCCTCCTCGAAGATCTCCCGCCGGTCGGCGCTCTTCACCGAGAGGATAGCGTCCACCTTGCCCTGGCCGATGATGGAATAGCCCTCCCGGCCCAGGCCGGTGTCCATGAACATCTCGTTCACATCCCGCAGCCGGCAGGAGGCCTTGTTGATGAAATATTCACTCTCGCCGGAGCGGTAGTAGCGCCGGGTCACCATGACCTCGGCCTCCGGCCGGTCAAAGATATGCTGGGAATTGTCCAGGATCAGCGACACCTCCGCATAGCCCGTGGGCTTGCGCTTCTCAGTGCCGCCGAAGATCACATCCTCCATCTTGCCCCCCCGCAGAGCCCGGGAGGACTGCTCCCCCATGACCCACAGGATGGCGTCGGAGATATTCGATTTTCCGCTGCCGTTGGGGCCCACGATGGCGGTGATGTCCTCCCCGAAGGTGAGCACGGTCTTGTCCGGGAAGGATTTGAATCCCTGGATCTCTAGCGCTTTTAAATACAAAGGATGCACCTCATATCGATATGTACACAGATTAACAATTCATTATAGCAAGCCAACCTCTGGAATGCAAGAAATGGCGGTGGGATTTTTGTGCACAGGGCCCGTGGGCGAAATAGGCGCGCCGCCATTTAATCCTTACTCCCCCTGGCGATGGCCTCGGCCACCCGGATACCGTCCACAGCGGCGGAGACGATGCCCCCGGCATAGCCGCAGCCCTCGCCGCAGGGGTACACCCCCCGGAGGGCGGACTGATACCCCTCGTCCCGGAGCACCCGCACCGGGGAGGAGGATCGGGTCTCCACCCCGGTGAGCACCGCGTCCTGGCCGGCAAAGCCCCGCACCTTCCGGTCAAAGAGGGGCAGGGCCTCCCGGAGGGTCCGGGTGACATAATCCGGCAGGCAGAGACCGATGTCCGTCCAGCGCACCCCGGGGGCGTAGGTAGGCGGGATGCCGCCGGGCCCCTCAGAGGGCCGGACTTTCAGAAAGTCCCCCACCAGCTGGGCCGGGGCGGCAAAGCCGCCGCCCCCCCGGCGGAAGGCCAGCGCCTCCCAGCGCCGCTGAAACTCCACCCCGGCCAGGGGGCCGCTGCCCCCGAAGTCCCCGGGGCCCACCCCCACCAGGAAGCCGCCGTTGATGTTCTCCCCGTCCCGGGCCCGGCAGCTCATGCCGTTGGTGACCACGCCCCCATGCTCCGAGGCGGCGGCCACCACCTGGCCGCCGGGGCAGACGCAGAAGGTGAAGGCGCTGCGCCCCGAGGGCAGGTGGCAGGAGAGCTTGTAGTCGCTGGGGGGCAGCTTGTCCCAGGCCGGGCCGAACTGGGCGCGGCTGACAGCCTGCTGGCTGTGCTCAATCCGCACCCCGATGGCAAAGGGCTTCTGCTCCATGGGCAGCCCCCGCCGCGCCAGCATCCCGAAGGTATCCCGGGCGGAGTGGCCCACCGCCAGCACCGCCTCCCGGGCGGGCAGGGTGTACTCCCCCTCCGGCCCCCGGACCCGAAGGGCGGCCAGATGGCCGTCCTCCGGGATGAGATCCACCATCTGGCTCTCAAACCGGATCTCGCACCCCAGCTCCAGCAGCTCCCGCCGGAGGGCGGCCACCACCCGGCGGAGCCGGTCAGTGCCGATGTGGGGCTTGTAGGAGTAGAGGATGTCCTCCGGGGCGCCGGCGGCGGCGAAGGTCTCAAAGACGGCGGTGACCCGGCCGTCGTGGATGCCGGTGGTCAGCTTGCCGTCGGAGAAGGTGCCGGCGCCCCCCTCCCCGAACTGGACGTTGGAGGCGGTGTCCAGCGCCCCGGCGGCCCAGAAGCGCTCCACGTCTTTGACCCGTTCCTCCACCGGCCTGCCCCGTTCCAGCAGCAGGCAGGGGATGCCGGAGCGGGCCAGGAAGAGGGCGCAGAACAGGCCGGCGGGCCCCATGCCCACCACCACGGGCCGCTCCCCCGCCGGGCGGCGCACCTCCGGGAAATGGTACGCCCGCCGCTCCACCGGCTTCACCTGGCGCAGATTGCGGCGGAGGATGGCCGCCTCCCCGGCCACCTCCAGGCGGACGGAGCACACCAGTTGGATCTGGCCCTTCCGCCGGGCGTCCACCGACTGCCGGACGATCTGGAGCGCCCCCAGGTCGGACAGGGGCCGGCCCAGCAGCTTGGCCGCTTTGCGGCGCAGGGCCTCCTCGTCCCCGTCCACCGGGATGTGCAAATCGCTGATCTGAAGCATACTCTCTCTCCTCACGTTTCCGCCCAGCGGGGGCCATATTGCAATAATGATTGTTTTATTTTATCACGCCGGGGCATAGTTTGAAAGCGGTGATCGCAATGTATGCCTATTTTTTCCCCTCCCGCCGCCGCAGGCTGGCCGTCTGGCGGGAGGAGGTGCTGGGGATGCCCCTGCTGCGGCTGGAACTGCCGGAGCGCCTCATCCCCAGGCTGTGCCGCCGGACCGCCCTCGTCCTCTCCCGGTGCGGCGTCCACCAGCTGCTCAACGCCCCGGAGGACTGGCCCGGGCCGCCGCTGCCCCCGCTCAGCGACACCCGCTGGCTCTGGATGGAGAAGGCCCCCGAGACCGCCCTGGCCCTGCTGGCGGCCCGGGGGATCACCCCGGAGCGGGCCGCGGTGGAGTTCTGCGCCGACCGCTTCACCCCCCAGATCCGGCGCGCCGTGCTGGCCATGGTGCCCCGGGTGCGCGCCCTCTCCCTCTCCCTGCCCGCCCCGGAGGACTTCCTGTGGGCCCTGCAGCGGGAGTACGGCGTCCCCCTTCTGTCGGGGGAGGGGGATCTGGCGGTGTGCTACGCCCCGGCCCGGCGCCGGTGGGCCCTGCCCCTGTGGCAGCCCCGGCCCCAGGTGGAGGGGGCCGCCCTGTCCGCCTGTATCCCCGGCGCCCCCGAGGGCTGCCCGCTGCCGGAGCTGGCGGCCGCCCTGGCGGAACAGGGGCGGCTGCGGGCGGAGGAAATCCAGATCCGTTCGATTTTTGCTTGACATACCTTAATAGGTAACTTATAATGCTTTAGATAATGTGGCTGTATGCCCTTTTTTCCGTTTTGGGAACCTTCGTTCCCTATTTTGCCGGAAAAACGGCGCATTTCACAGTTTTTTGGGAAGGTTGTGTTTGAATTATGGCAAAAGTATACAAGCTGACCGCGGCTCGGCTCAAGGAGCTCCAGGACGAGATGGTCTGGATGAAGACCGTCCGGGAAAAGGAAGTGGCCGAGCTGATCAAGGAGGCCCGCTCCTTCGGCGACCTGTCCGAGAACAGCGAATACGACGAGGCGAAAAACGAGCAGGGCAAGCTCTACTCCCGCATGGCCGAGGTGGAGGACATCCTGGCCAACTACGAGCTCATCGACGAGAGCGAGTTCGACGCCGCCACCATCCACCCCGGATGCCTGGTCAAGGTGCTGGCCAAGGAGCTGGGCCGGGAGCTGGAGTACAAGATCGTGGGCTCCCAGGAGGCCGACCCCATGCACGGCCTGATCTCCGAGGAGTCCCCCTTCGGCCGGTCCCTGATGGGCAAGCGGGTCGGGGATGAGATCACCGTGGAGGCCCCCGCCGGCCAGAGCCACTACACCATTCTGAGCATTTCCTGACACATATTAGAGAAAGAGGGAGTTCATTTCATGGCTGAAAAGCAGTCCAGCGGCAATCAGAAGATCTCCGAGCAGCAGGTCCGCCGGGAGAAGCTGGCCCTGCTCCAGCAGGCGGGCCGCGACCCCTTTGTCCAGACCAAATTCCCCGTGACCCACTTCAGCACCGACATCACCGAGCACTTTGACGAGATGGAGGGCAAGACCGTCACCATCGCCGGCCGCCTGATGAGCAAGCGGGGCATGGGCAAGGTGTCCTTCTGCGACCTCCAGGACAAGCTGGGCCGGGTGCAGCTCTATGTCCGCCGGGATCTGGTGGGCGAGGAGGAGTACAGCTGGTTCAAGAAATACGACACCGGCGACATCGTGGGGGTGACCGGCGAGGTCTTCCGCACCGAAAAGGGCCAGATCTCCGTCCGGGCCAGCCAGGTCACCCTGCTGGCCAAGGCGCTGCAGCCCCTGCCCGAGAAGTTCCACGGCCTCACCGACCTGGAGACCCGCTACCGCCAGCGCTATGTGGACCTGATCGTCAACCCCGGCGTGAAGGACACCTTTCTCAAGCGCAGCCTGATTCTGCGGGAGCTGCGCGCCTTCCTGGACGGCAAGGGATTCCTGGAGGTGGACACCCCCATCCTGACCCCCTTTGAGATCGGCGCCTCCGCCCGGCCCTTTATCACCCACCACAACAGCCTGAACATGGACATGGTGCTGCGCATTGAGACCGAGCTGTACCTGAAGCGGCTCATTGTGGGCGGCATGGACCGGGTCTATGAGGTGGGCCGCATCTTCCGCAACGAGGGCATGGACACCAAGCACAACCCGGAGTTCACCACCATCGAGCTCTATCAGGCCTACACCGACTACCACGGCATGATGGACCTGGTGGAGGAGATGATGCAGACCGTGGCCCAGAAGGTGTGCGGAAGCCTGGTGATCTCCTACCAAGGCCACCAGATCGACCTGGGCCACTGGGAGCGGCTGACCATGGTGGAGGCCGTCAAGCAGTACTCCGGGGTAGACTTCGACGCCATCTCCTCCGACGAGGAGGCCGTCGCCTGCGCCAAGGAGCACCATGTGGAGCTGCCCGAGGTGCCCACCAAGGGGGCCATTCTGGCAGAGTTCTTCGACGCCTTCGTGGAGGACAAGCTGATCCAGCCCACCTTTATCTATGACTACCCGGTGGAGGTCAGCCCGCTGGCCAAGCGCAAGCCGGGCAATCCTGCCTACACCGAGCGGTTTGAATACTTCATCAACGCCACCGAGTTCGGCAACTCCTTCTCCGAGCTCAACGACCCCATCGACCAGCGGGAGCGCTTCGAGCGCCAGGTGGCCGAGCGGAAGGCCGTCGATTCCGACAGCCGGGCCCAGGTGGACTACGACTTCATCAACGCCCTGGAATACGGTATGCCCCCCACCGGCGGGCTGGGCTTCGGCGTGGACCGGCTGGTGATGCTGCTCTCCGACTCCGACTCCATCCGGGACGTGCTGCTCTTCCCCACCATGAAGCCCATCGACTGACACGCCAGCATAGCGGAACAGCGCCGTTCCGCTATGCTGTTCCGCTTTCCCCAAACCGGACCGAGAGGAGGCCCTGCCTTGGAACACATCACCAGCCGCGCAAACCCGCTGATCGCCCAGGTGCGGCGGCTGCGGGATGACCGCAGGGAGCGCCGCAGAGCAGGGCTGTACCTTTGCGACGGGGTCAAGATGCTGGAGGAGGCGGTCAAATGGCATGCCCCCCTCCGCGCCGTCCTCCTCTCCGAGGACTTGGCGGGCACCCCGGTGCCCGAGGGCGCGCGCGCCGTGACCGTCCCCGGCGATCTGATGCGCAGCATCTCCCCCATGGAGGCCCCCCAGGGGGCCCTGTTCCTGGTGGAGGCCCCGGCGCTGCGCCCCCCCGACACCCTGGAGGGCGGGCGCTATCTGGTGCTGGACGGGCTCCAGGACCCGGGGAACGTGGGCACCATCCTGCGCACCGCCGACGCCTTCGGCTGCGGCGGGGTGCTGCTCACCAACCACTGCGCCGACCCGCTGAACCCCAAGGCCGTCCGGGCCACCATGGGGGCCATCTTCCGCACTCCCGTCTGGGAGATCGAGGCCCGGGCGCTGCCGCCGCTGCTGGAGCGCTCCGGCCTGAAGCTGGCGGCCACCGCCCTGGGCAGTGACACGGTGTCCCTGCCCAGGGCCGGCCTGGAGCGCTGTGCCGTGGTCATCGGCAGCGAGGGCAGCGGGGTCTCCCCCTATCTGCTGGAGCAGTGCGATCAGACGGTGCGCATCCCCATGGAGCCCACCTGCGAATCTCTGAACGCCGCCGCGGCAGCCGCGGTGGTGCTCTGGGAGCTGTATCGGAGGGATCTGACATGCTGACGGAACTGAAGGCCTGGCTGTGGCTCACCCTCCGGCTGGACTGCGGCCCGGCCTGGGAGACGCTGCGCCACTTCGGCGCGCCCGAGCGGGCCTACTTCACCGACCCGGAGGAGTACGCCCTGATCCCCAAGCTGACCCCCGCCCAGCGGGAGCGGCTGGCGGACAAGTCCCTGGCGGAGGCCGACCAGCTCCTGGCCCGCTGCGAGGCGGCCGGGATCGGCATCCTCACCTGGCAGGACAGCCAGTACCCCGAGCGGCTGAGGAATATTGACCTGCCTCCCCTGGTACTCTATTTCCGGGGCGCGCTGCCCCGGTTTGACGAGGAGATCGCCATCGCCATGGCGGGCACCCGCCGGGCCACCCCCTACGGCCGCAAGACAGCGGCGGAACTGGCCTTCCAGATCACCCGGCTGGGCGGCCTGGTGCTCACCGGCATTGTAGACGGCTGCGACCGCTACGCCGCCGACGGAGCGCTGAAGGCGGGCGGGCCGCTGGTCTGCGTGACCGCGGGCGGGGTGGATGTGCCCTACTACGACACCGAGCCCAACCGGCGCCTGCTGGAGGATGTGGCCGCCTGCGGCGCCATCATCAGCGAGTCCCCGCCGGGCACGCCCCACCTGGGGGAGTACTTCACCCGGCGCAACCGGCTGCTCACCGGCCTGGCCCTGGGGACGCTGTGCGTGGAGGCCCCGCCCCGCAGCGGCACGCTCCAGGTGGCCCGGCTGGCCCTGGAGCAGGGGCGGGACGTCTACGCCGTCCCCGCCAACATCGACGCCGAGGCCGGGGCGGGCACCAATCAGCTGCTGGTCCGGGGCGAGGCCATCTGCGTCTGCTCCGGTGCCAACGTGCTGGAGCACTACCGGGGCGTCTATCCCCCGCAGCGGGCGGCCAAGCCGCCCCTGTCCCCCGCGGAGCAGGCCCAGCGGCTGGCCACGCCGCCGCCCCAGTCCGCAGCGGCCCAAGGCCAGGCCGCGGGGCATACCGAACGGGTTGCCCAGACCCCCGGGGAGACGGCGGAGGCCCCAGCGGGCCCAGACCTCCAGGACAACGGGCAGATGCGCCCGCTTCCCCTGGCGGAGCACAAGAGCGAGTTCACCGATGACGAGATCGCGGTGCTCCGGGCCCTGGAGAACGGAGCCCTGATCACCGATGCCATCGTGGACGCCGCCGGCCTGCCCGCCCGGCGGGTGTCCGCCACCCTGACGGTGCTGACCATCCGCGCCCTGGTGCGGCAGCTCCCGGGAGGCCGGTTTGAGTCCCTGGCCCGGCTGACCTGACAGAGCACCATTCCGGCGGACATTCCCTGCGGGCTCCGCCGTTTTCATACCCTACGAAGTGGAGGATCATTATGCCCAAAACCAACCTTGTGATCGTGGAGTCCCCCGCCAAGGCAAAGACCATCGGCAAATATCTGGGCCGGGATTTTGAAGTCCTGGCCTCCATGGGACACATCCGCGATCTGCCCAAGAGCAAGCTGGGCGTCGACATTGAGGCCGGGTTTGTGCCGGACTACCAGCCCATCAAGGGCAAGGAGGAGCTCATCACCACCCTTCAGGAGGCGGCCTCCGGCAGCGAGAGGGTCTATCTGGCCACCGACCCGGACCGGGAGGGGGAGGCCATCTCCTGGCACCTGAAGGAGCTGCTGGAGATCCCCGACGACAAGACCTACCGGGTCACTTTCAACGAGATCACCAAGAAGGTGGTCTCCGAGTCCATCCAGCACCCCCGGGCCATCGACCAGGATCTGGTGGATGCCCAGCAGGCCAGGCGCATCTTGGACCGGATCGTGGGCTACCAGCTCTCTCCCCTGCTGTGGCGCAAGGTGCGCCGGGGCCTGTCCGCCGGCCGGGTCCAGAGCGTGGCCACCCGCATTGTGGTGGAGCGGGAGGCGGAGATCCGGGCCTTCCAGAGCCAGGAGTACTGGACCATGGACGTCACCCTGGACCGGCTGCCCCCCCACACCGGCTCCTTTGTGGCCCGCTACCACGGCAGCAATGGAAAAAAGAAAGAGGAGCTCTCCTCCTCCGAGGAGGTGGAGGCCGTCAAGGCGGCGCTGGCCAAGGAGCAGTTTGTGGTCTCCGCCGTCAAGCGCACGGAAAAACAGCGCCAGCCCGCGCCCCCTTTCACCACCTCCACCCTGCAGCAGGAGGCCTCCCGGAAGCTGAACATGCCCCCCCGGCGCACCATGTCCATCGCCCAGCAGCTCTATGAGGGCATCGACATCGACGGCGAGGGCACCGTGGGCCTGATCACTTATATGCGCACCGACTCCCTGCGGCTGAGCGAGGACGCTCTGGACGCCGCCCGCCAGTTCATCCTGGGCCGTTACGGGGCGGACTACTACCCTCTGGAGACCCGCCGCTTCAAGTCCAAGGCCGGGGCCCAGGACGCCCACGAGGCCATCCGCCCCTCCAACGTCAACCTGACCCCCGAGTCCATCCGCAAGAGCCTGACCCAGGAGCAGTACCGGCTCTACAAGCTGATCTGGAGCCGCTTTCTGGCCTGCCAGATGGCCAACGCGGTCTATGACAGCCTGTCCATCGACATCAGCGCCGGCCCCCACCTGTTCCGGGCTACCCACACCGCCCAGAAGTTCTCCGGCTTCACCGCCGTCTATGAGGCCTCCAAGGACGAGGAGGAGGGGGTGCGCAACTCCCCCCTGCCCGACCTGACCCAGGGGGAAAACCTCTCCCTTCGGGAGGCCGAGGGCGCCCAGCACTTCACCCAGCCCCCCGCCCGCTACAGCGAGGCCTCCCTGATCCGGGTGCTGGAGGAGAAGGGCATCGGCCGGCCCTCCACCTATGCCCCCACCATCTCCACCATCATGGACCGGGAGTATGTGGTCAAGGAGGGCAAGGCGCTGCGGCCCACCCCCCTGGGGGAGGTGGTCACCCAGCTGATGGAGGACAAATTCCCCGACATCGTGGACCCGGCCTTCACCGCCCATATGGAGGGGGAGCTGGACCAGGTGGAGGCGGGTAAGGAGAACTGGAAGGACGTGCTCTCCCACTTCTACGCCGGATTTTCCGCCGAGCTGTCCCAGGCCGAGAAGGACCTGGACGGGGAGCGGATCAAGATTCCCCCGGAGTACAGCGACGAGGTGTGCGACGTCTGCGGCCGCCAGATGGTGGTCAAGTCGGGCCGGTTCGGCCGGTTCCTGGCCTGCTCCGGCTACCCGGAGTGCACCTTCACCAAGCCCCTGGTCATCGAGATGCCGGGCAAATGCCCCAAGTGCGGCAGCCGCATCCTGAAAAAGACCAGCCGCAACGGCTATACCTACTACGGCTGCGAGCGCAACAAGGTGGTCTCCGGCGAGCCCTGCGACTTTATGACCTGGGACGTGCCGGTGAAAGAAACCTGCCCCGAGTGCGGCATGACCATGTTCAAAAAATCGGGCCGGGGCTTTAAAAAACCCTTTTGCATCAACGAGAAGTGCAGCCGTTTTGTCCCCGAGGACCAGCGGGGCTATCCCAAGAAGAAGGCCGCCGAGGGCGGCGAGCAGGCCGCTGAAAAGGGTCAGGCAGAGGGCGGCGAGCAGGCCGCCGGAAAAACTGCCGCCAGGAAGACTGCTGCCGCCAAGAAAACCACCGCCGGGAAAAAGACAGCCGCAGCAAAAAAATCCACCGCCGCCAAGAAGTCCACGGCCGTCAAAAAGGCCGCAGGGGCGAAAAAGGCTGCAGCCAAAAAGACGGCCTCCACTTCCGCCGCCAGGACGGCGGAGGCGGAGAGCGCCGGGGAGTCCTGAGCATGGAAGCGGTCAAAGTCATCGGTGCCGGCCTGGCGGGCTGTGAGGCGGCCTGGCAGCTGGCCCGGCGGGGCATCCCCGTCCAGCTCTATGAGATGAAGCCTCAGAAAACCACCCCCGCCCACCACAGTGTCGATTTCGCCGAGCTGGTGTGCTCCAACTCCCTGCGCAGCGACCAGCTGGAGAACGCGGTGGGACTGCTGAAAGAGGAGCTGCGGCGGATGGGATCGCTGATCCTCTCCTGTGCCGACGAGCACCGGGTGCCCGCCGGCGGGGCGCTGGCGGTGGATCGCCAGGCCTTTTCCGCCGCGGTGACCGAGCGCATCCGCAGCCACCCCAACATCACCGTTATCGAGGAGGAGGTCACCCGGATCCCGCCGGAGGGGGACGTAATCGTGGCCTCAGGGCCGCTGACCAGCGATGCCCTGAGCGAGGACATCGCCCGGCACTTCCCGGGCTCGGAATACCTCCACTTCTTTGACGCCGCCGCCCCCATCGTCACCTACGAGAGCATCGACATGTCCAAGGCCTGGTTCGCCTCCCGGTACGACCGGGGGACGCCGGACTACATCAACTGCCCCATGACCGAGGCGGAGTACGACCGGTTCCGGACGGAGCTGACCGGGGCCAAAGAGGCCCAGCTCCACGAGTTCGACGACGGCTGCGTCTTTGAGGGCTGCATGCCGGTGGAGGTCATGGCCCGCCGGGGCCGGGACACCCTGTGCTACGGCCCGCTGAAGCCGGTGGGGCTGCCCGACCCCCGCACCGGGAAGGAGCCCTTCGCGGTGGTCCAGCTGCGCAAGGACAACGCCGCAGGCAGCATCTACAATATTGTGGGCTTCCAGACCCACCTGACCTTCCCGGAGCAGAAGCGGGTGTTCTCCCTGATCCCGGGGCTGGAGCAGGCGGAGTTTGTCCGCTACGGGGTAATGCACCGGAACACCTACCTCCACTCCCCCGGCCTGCTCAACCACTACTACCAGGTCATCGGGGAGCCCCGGCTGTGCTTCGCCGGCCAGATGACCGGGGTGGAGGGCTATGTTGAGTCCACCGCCTCCGGGCTGGTGGCCGCCGTGGAGCTGGCCCACCGACGGCTGGGGCTGGCGCCGGTGGACTTCCCCCGGGAGACCGCCCTGGGCGCCCTGGCCCACTACGTCAGCGACACCACCGTGGCCAACTTCCAGCCCATGAACGTCAACTTCGGCATCATCCCGCCCCTGGGCTACAAGGTGAAGGGCAAGCGCAACAAAAACGCCGCCCTCTCCCAGCGGGCGCTGGATGCGCTGGAGGCGGCCATGGGCCGGTTTGACGGCCTGAACACCGACGAATGAATCCAACTGTCCCGGCAGGGTTTCGGGAGAAAGAGACAAGAGATGCAAGAGAAAGCTGAGTACACTATGAAGATCATGATTGACGCCATGGGCGGCGATTTCGCCCCCGACGCCCCGGTTCGGGGCGGGCTGCAGGCCGCCAAAGAGTTCGGGGTGGAGATCCTCTTCACCGGAGATGATGCGGCCATCCGGCGGGTGCTGAAGCAGGAGGGGTATGACCAGCCGCCCAAGGGGATCGAGATCGTCCACTGCACCCAGGTCGTGGACAACTGCGACGACCCCTCCACCGTCTGGCGCAAAAAGCCCGACTCCTCCATGACCGTGGGACTGAAGCTGCTCCGGGCCAACCGTGGCCAGGCCTTCATCTCCGCCGGCAGCACCGGCGCCCTGCTCAGCGGGGCCACCCTGCTGGTGCGGCGGATCCGGGGGGTCAAGCGGGCCGCCGTGGCTCCCACCGTGCCCATCGGCCGGGGCTGGGCGGTGCTCATCGACGCCGGGGCCAACAGCGAGTGCACCGTGGAACAGCTGGTCCAGTTCGCCGTCATGGGCGCCCACTACACCGAGCTGGTGCTGGGGTATCAGAACCCCCGGGTGGGGCTGCTGAACATCGGCAGCGAACCCAGCAAGGGCACCGAGCTGTACCAGCAGACCTATCAGCGGCTCTCGGCGCTGGGGGAGGCGAAAAAGCTCAATTTTGTGGGCAATGTGGAGGGCCGGGACGCCGTGGAGGGGGCCGCCGACGTCATTGTGGCCGACGGCTTCACCGGCAATATCTTCCTCAAGACCATGGAGGGCACCGCCGGATACATTTCCCAGGCAATGAAGGGCATGTTCCTGAAAAATACCCGCACCAAGGCCGCCGGGCTGATGATCAAAGGGGAGCTGGCCGCCTTCAAGCGCAGGTTTGACTACCGGGAGATCGGCGGCACCGCCCTGCTGGGCATCGCCAGGCCGGTCATCAAGGCCCACGGCGCCTCCGACGCCTACGCTTTCCGCTCCGCCGTCCGCCAGGCCATCAGCTATGCCGAGGGCAAGGTGACCCAGCGCATCGAGCAGCAGCTGGCCCAGGAGGCGGAGGACGCCGCCCAATCCACACAAAAAGAGGTTGAAGTGTAATGCAGACACTGGAAGAAAGACTAGGCTACCACTTTCAGGACATCTCCCTGCTGGAGAACGCCCTGACCCACAGTTCCTACGCCAACGAGCACAAGGCCGCCGGGCTGGAGAGCAACGAGCGGCTGGAGTTTTTGGGGGATTCGGTGCTGGGGATGGTGGTGGCCGACTACCTGTACCGCAACTGCCCCACCCTGCCAGAAGGGGATCTGACCCGGCTGCGGGCCGCTCTGGTCTGCGAGGGCAACCTGGTGCTGGTAGCCCAGGAGCTGGATCTGGGCAGCTATCTGAAGCTGGGCAAGGGCGAGGAGCTGGGGGGCGGGCGCGCCCGGGCCTCCATCCAGGCCGATGCGGTGGAGTCCGTGCTGGCCGCAGTCTATCTGGACGGGGGCATCAGCGCCGCCCGGCGGCTGATCCAGCACTTCATCCTCAACCACATCTCCCGGGTCCACGACGCCGCCAAGGACCACAAGACCGCCCTGCAGGAGATCGTCCAGCGCAAGAGCGGTCAGCAGCTCACCTACGCCCTGGTGGGCGAACGGGGGCCCGACCACGCCAAGGTCTTCCGCATGGAGGTCCGGCTGAACGGCCAGAGCATCGGCACCGGCGAGGGCCGCAGCAAAAAAGAGGCCGAACAGGCCGCAGCGGCGGCAGCCATCCAGCTGCTGGCGCAGAAAAAATCGTAACTGTTCCATTTCAGCAAGAGGATCGCCCCGGCCGAACAGAGTTCGGCCGGGACGAATTTTCTTTTTCTCTACAGCATTCATACATGTACTCAGCCCATGTATACCCATAGAGTGGACTGACGGTCAGAAGAGCCCCCGGTTATACCGGAACTGGGAATAGCACATCAGGGCCACCCCGGCCAGGACACAGCAGAGCAGCAGGTACTCCATCCACGGGGCCTGGAAGACGGACTGCAGCGCCCCGAACAGCATCAGGCCCACGCCGCAGAAGATGGTCCCCAGGCCCATCAGACGGCAATAGGGCTTTTGATCTTCCCCCTTGACCTTGCGGCGGTTATACCAGTGGATGGAGGCGATGTTGCCCCGCAGGTTGAACACCCCCAGGGCGGTGATCAGCGCCCCCAGGCCAAAGGGGGGAAGATAGTGCAGGAAGGGCCGGTACAGGAGGGCCGCCACGGACAGCAGCACTGCCCCCAGAACAGCGGAGAGCGCCCAGATGGCGGTGCGCTGCCGGGAGATGGTCACATTTTTCTCCACCAGTTTGGCCTCCTCCTGCCGCTTGGGGAACAGCTCCTCCCGGGAAATGCCGAAATATTCCGCCAGCAGCTGGGCAGAGTCCTCCCCGGGCAGACCCAGCCCGTTCTCCCACTTGGCCACCGCCGAGCGGCTGACGTGAATCTGCTCCGCCAGCTCCCGCTGGGAGATTCCCTTCGCCCCCCGCAGCTGCTTCAGCCGCGCCGAAAATTCCAAATATTCCATACAGACACCTCCGGCCTTATTTGCCCCATTGTAACACATACCCACCCCCGGCGGGTAGTTACTTCTCCTGTTACCGCCGTTACTTTTGCGGAAAACACCGCCGTGCCCTCTGTCTCTTATACATTTTTTTAGAATGCGG
>CAZAIF010000024.1:0-16676 GCA_964485125.1 uncultured Oscillospiraceae bacterium
AAAAAATAAAACTTACAGTTTATTATACCAGAAAATCCACCCAAAGCACAAGCCCCCAGCTCTCTGCCGGGGGCTTGTTGGGCAGATTTTGTCCGAAAAGGCCGATCACTGTTCTGAGCAAAGCTCTGGCTCTCCGGTGACAAGG
Organism: uncultured Oscillospiraceae bacterium; assembly: GCA_964485125.1. Taxonomy (GTDB): domain Bacteria; phylum Bacillota; class Clostridia; order Oscillospirales; family Oscillospiraceae; genus UMGS1766. The sequence goes on from CAZAIF010000024.1 coordinate 146, forward strand.
GAGAGTAATTCACAGCGTCCAATTTTCTTTTCTGCCGAAAAGGGAATCAGCTTTACAAAATCGTTAAGCTGTAAAGTAGTTTTAATTTGCAGTAGATTAGGCTCGATCTCGCTCTTTTTCAGCTTGTCCAGTTTGTTTGCCACCACGACAAAGGGCTTGCCGGACTGCCGGAAGCACTCGACCATGGTGCAGTCGTCCGCCGTGGGCTTGTGCCGGGCGTCCACGATCTGCACCCCCAGCGTCATCAGGCTGGGGTCCTGAAACCACTGCTCGATAAGCCGTCCCCACCGTGCCCGCTCCGCCTGGGACACCTTGGCATAGCCGTAACCCGGCAGATCCACCAGATAGAGCTGGTTGTCCACCCGGAAATAGTTGATGTGGGTGGTTTTTCCCGGGGAATTGCCCACCCGGGCCAGGTTTTTCCGGCCCAGCAGACAGTTGATAACCGAGGACTTCCCCACGTTGGAGCGCCCGGCAAAGACCACCTGGGGCAGCTGATCCCGGGGAAAATCTGACTTCCTCGCCGCGGAAATAACAAACTCCGTGTTCTGAATGTTCATATGTGCCTTCCTGTTCACTGGGAGATGTGGGTGCGCCCGCTCTCCTGTCCGCCGATGTTGGGCAGGACGACGGCCTCTCCCCCGCCCAGCTCCGGCTTTGGCTCCTTTGCCTTGGCCGCTGTCCGCTCCAGGGGAAGCAGCGCCTCCTCCAGCACCTCCGCGGCGCAGGAGACGGTGACAAAGTGGAGGCCCTGGCGCACGGTCTGGTCAATCTCCTCCAAATCCCTGCGGTTCTCCTCCGGGATGATGACGGTGTGGATGCCGTTGCGGAAGGCGGCCATGGTCTTCTCCCGCAGGCCGCCGATGGGCAGCACCCTGCCCCGGATGGTAACCTCGCCGGTCATGGCCACGTCCCGGCGCACCGGCTTGCCGGTCAGCGCGGAGACGATGGCGGTGGTGATGGCAATACCTGCCGAGGGACCGTCCTTGGGCACCGCTCCCTCCGGGAAGTGGATGTGGATATCCCGGTTCTGATAAAAGGCCGGGTCCACCCCCAGCTGGGCGGCGTTGGCGCGGATATAGGAGACGGCGGCCTGACAGGACTCCTTCATCACGTCCCCCAGGTTGCCGGTGGGCATAATCTTGCCGGTGCCCTCCATGACGCCGACCTCCACCTCCAGCAGCTCGCCGCCCACGCTGGTCCAGGCCAAGCCGTTGACCAGGCCCACCTGGGGCTCCCGTTCCAGCTTCTCCGGGTGATATTTCATTACTCCCAGCAGGGACTCCAGGTTGTCGCCGTTGACGGTGACCCGCTTGTGCGCGCCGCTGGCGATGGCCATGGCCGCCTTGCGGCAGAGGGCGGCCAGTTCCCGCTCCAGCTGGCGCACGCCGGACTCCTTGGTATAGCCCACGATCAGCTCCCGCAGGGCGCCGTCGGTGATGCGCAGCTGGGCGCCGGTCAGACCGTGGCGCTTCATCTCCCGGGGCAGCAGGTGGCGCCGGGCGATCTGCAGCTTCTCCTCGTCGGTGTAGCTGGACACCTCGATGACCTCCATCCGGTCCAGCAGGGGCCGGGGCACTGTGTCCAGGGTGTTGCAGGTGGTGATGAACAGCACGTCGGAGAGGTCAAAGGGCATCTCGATGAAGTGATCCCGGAAGGTGGCGTTCTGCTCCGCGTCCAGCACCTCCAGCAGGGCGGCGGAGGGATCTCCCCGGTAGTCGCTGCCCAGTTTGTCCACCTCGTCCAGCAGAATGAGGGGGTTGGCGGAGCCGGCCGTGTTGACCGCGTTGATGATGCGGCCCGGCATAGCCCCGATATAGGTCTTCCGGTGGCCCCGGATCTCGGCCTCATCCCGGACGCCGCCCAGGGAGACCCGGGCCATCTTGCGGTTGAGGGCCTTGGCCACCGAGGCGGCGATGGAGGTCTTGCCCACGCCGGGCGGACCCACCAGGCAGATGATCTGCCCCTTCAGCTCCGGGGCCATCTTCTTGACCGCCAGGAACTCCAGGATGCGCTCCTTGACCTTGTCCATGCCGTAGTGGTCCGCGTCCAGGATCTTGCGGGCCTGGGCCAGATTGACACGCTCCTTGGTCCTGATGTGCCAGGGCAGCTCCAGGCACACGTCCAGGTAATTGCGCAGCACGGCGGCCTCCGCCGAGCCGAATGGCTGCTTGGCCATCCGGCCCAGCTCCTTGTTCAGCTTCTCCGCCACCTCTTCCGGCAGGTCGGCCAGGGCGATCTTCTGGGCGTACTCGTGGAGCTCGTCGTCGCCGTCCCCCTCTCCCAGCTCCTCCTGGATGAGCTTGAGCTGCTCCCGGAGGTAATACTCCTTCTGGGAGTCGTTTACCCGCTCCCGGACCTTGGACTGGAGCTCCTGGTCATACTGCATCACCTGGATCTCCTGCCGCAGGATCCGGTTGACCTTGTTCAGCCGCTGGCAGGGGTCCAGCTCCTCCAGGATGGTCTGTTTGTCCTCATACCGCAGCGGAATGCTCTGGGCGATGTCGTCGGCCAGCCAGCCCGGATCCCGGGCGGCCAGCACCTCCAGCACCAGATCGCCGGTGACCTTGCCGCTGGTCTCCGCGTAGCGCTGGAACAGCTCATAGGCCATCCGCAGCAGCGCCTCCGTCCGGGCGCTGTTCTGACCCTTGGCCGACTCCTCCGTCAGCAGCTCCACATCGGCGGACAGGCAGGGCTTGCGCTGGGTCAGCCGGTGCAGCCGCCCCCGGGAGAGCCCCTCCACCATGACCCGGGCATTGTCCCCGGGCAGGCGGAGCACCTGCTTGACCACGGAGACGCAGCCCACCTCATAGAGGTCCTCCTGGTCCACCTGCTCCTGGCTGATGTCCCGCTGGGTGACCAGGAAAATGCGCTTTCCCCGCTCCATGGCCTGCTCCAGCGCCCGCATGGAGGGCTCCCGCTCCACCTCAAAGTGGATGGTCATGCCGGGAAAGACCGTGATGCCGCGCAGAGCCATCGCCGGCATTGTGACCACCGGCACCGCTTTGATGTTTTCCATAGAATCTGTCATGTGTATCCTCGCTTTGTCAATCTCCAGATAAGCGGAATGGGGCGCAGATCGGACCCTCTGCACCCCATTATTCTCAACGGATCAGGACGCGCTGCTCTCCGCACCGTGGGATTTCTCCTCCCGCAGGGAGGCCGCGCCCAGGCGGAAGGGGCGGTCCAGACGCTCCGGGTCCCGCTCCACCACAGGCGGCACGCCGTTCTTCACGCAGTCCTCGGTAATGGTCACCTTGCAGACCGTGGGGTCGGAGGGAATCTCATACATGATCTGGGTCATGCACTTCTCCAGCACCGCCCGCAGGCCCCGGGCGCCCATCTCCCGTTCCAGTGCCTCGTCGGCGGCGGCCTCCAGGGCGCCCCGCTCAAAGGTGAGCTCCACCCGGTCGTACTCCAGCAGCTTGATATACTGCTTGACCAGAGCGTTCTTTGGCTCGGTCAGAATACGCACCAGCTGGTCCCGGTCCAGCGGGTCCAGGGTGGCCTCCACCGGCAGACGGCCCACCAGCTCGGGGATCAGGCCGAATTTGATCAGGTCGTGGGGCTGGAGGTCCCGGAGGATGGTGTCCTTCTGCCGCTCCTCCTTGCGCTGGATCACCGCGCCAAAGCCGATGGCCTTCCGGTCCTGCCGGTCCTCGATCAGCTTTTCGATGCCCGCAAAGGCGCCGCCGCAGATGAACAGGATGTTCTTGGTGTTGATCTGGATGAACTCCTGATGGGGGTGCTTGCGTCCGCCCTGGGGGGGCACATTGGCCACGGTGCCCTCCAGGATCTTCAGCAGGGCCTGCTGGACGCCCTCGCCGGACACATCCCGGGTGATGGAGGTGTTCTCGCTCTTGCGGGCGATCTTGTCGATCTCATCGATATAGATGATGCCCCGCTCCGCCAGCTCCACGTCGTAGTCGGCGGCCTGGACCAGCCGGAGCAGGATGTTCTCCACGTCGTCGCCCACATAGCCCGCCTCGGTCAGCGTGGTGGCATCGGCGATGGCGAAGGGGACGTTCAGGATCTTGGCCAGGGTCTGGGCAAAGAGGGTCTTGCCGCAGCCGGTGGGCCCCACCAGCAGGATGTTGCTCTTCTGGAGCTCCACGTCGTCTCCGCCGCCGAAATAGATGCGCTTGTAGTGGTTGTATACCGCCACGGAGAGGGCCACCTTGGTGCGCTCCTGACCGATGATATATTGGTCAAGCACCTCCTTGATCTCCGCGGGAGTGGGGATCTCCTCGGGGATCTCCTCCTCGGTGAGGTGATCCTCGTAGTCCCCCTCGTCCAGGATGCTGTTGCACAGGGCCACGCACTCGTTGCAAATATAGGCCCCGGGGCCGGCGATGATCCGGCTGACCTGATCCTGGTGCTTGCCGCAGAAGGAGCAGCGGATGGTTTTTTTGTTGATATCGTCATTTCTTGGCATGAATGAAACCTCTTAGAATCCAAATAGGCGCCGGCCGGGAATGTCCGCGGGCCGGATATCCCGGCAGTCGGGTGTCAGCGCTGATAGAATACCTGATCAATCAGGCCGTACTCCTTGGCCTCCTCGGCGGTGAGCCAGTGATCCCGCTCCGTATCGGCGGCCACCTGCTCCACGGGCTTGCCGGTATTCCTGGCCAGCAACTCGTTCAGGTGGCGCTTGATGCGCAGCACGTGCTCCACGTCGATCTCCATATCGGTGACCTTGCCCTGGGTGCCGGCGGAGGGCTGGTGGATCATGACCTCGGCGTTGGGCAGGGCGATCCGTTTGCCCTTGGCGCCGGAGGAGAGCAGGAAGGCCCCCATGCTGGCGGCCATGCCGATGCAGATGGTGGACACATCGCACTTGATGTACTGCATCGTGTCATAGATGGCCATGCCCGCAGTGACGGAGCCGCCGGGAGAGTTGATATAGAACTGGATGTCCTTATCCGGGTCCTTGGCCTCCAGATAGAGCATCTGGGCCACCACCAAGCTGGCGGTGGTGTCGTTGACCTCCTCAGAGAGGAAGATGATCCGGTCATCCAGCAGGCGGGAGAAGATGTCGTAGGAACGCTCGCCCCGGCTGGTCTGCTGGACAACATAGGGAACTAAACTCATTTTGATACTCCTTTTTTGCGTTTGCGTAAAAACTACATGACCTGAAATCGCCGTTAAAAGTATATCCTTCCGTATGGAAGGATATACCTGTGAGAGATTCAATTACTCTGCCTCAGCAGGTGCATCCTCCTTGGTCACATCCCCGGCGGGAGCCTCCTGGGCGGGAGTCTCCTCCGCCACCGGGGCGGTGGGCACGGCGGCCTCGTAGACCAGCTTGGAGGCCATGGTGCCCTTCAGCTGGCGGACGATTTCCTCCTGGGGGACGGCCTTCTTGACGGTGTCCACATCCATATTGTACTGTTCGGCCAGGTCCGCGTACTCCTTGTCGATGTCCTCGGCGGCGGGCTCCAGGCCCTCGGCCTCGGCGACGGCGGCAAAGATCAGGTCGCCCTGGATCTGGCGCAGGGCGGCGACCTTGGCGTTCTCCCGGAACTCGGCGCGGTTGGTGCCCATCATCTGCAGGTACTGGTCGAAGGTGAAGCCGGCGCCCTGCATCCGCTGCTCGTAGTCCTCGATGATCCGGTCGGCCTCATACTCCACCATGGCGTCGGGCACGTCCAGCTCGGTGGTCTCGATCAGCTTGGTGAGCACTGCGGTCTCGAAGTCCTGCTGGGCGGCCTCCTCCCGGCGGGTGCGCAGCTTCTGCTCCAGGTCGGCCTTCAGCTCGTCCAGGGTCTCAAACTCAGAGACGTCCTTGGCGAACTCGTCGTCCAGGGTGGGCATCTGGGACTCCTTGACCTCGTGGACCTTGACCTTGAACACCACAGCGGCGCCGGCCAGGTCGGCGGCTCCGTAGTCCTCAGGGAAGGTGACGTTGACGTCCTTCTCCTCGCCGGCGGAGACGCCCACCAGCTGGTCCTCGAAGCCGGGGATGAAGGAGCCGGAGCCCAGCTCCAGGGGATACTGCTCGGCCTTGCCGCCTTCAAAGGCGACGCCGTCCTTGAAGCCCTCGAAGTCGATGACCACGGTGTCGCCGTTCTGGGCGGGGCGCTCCACGGCGACCTGACGGGTGGCCCGGGTGATCAGGGGCTTCATCTCGTTGTCGATGTCCTCGGCGGTGATGGTGACCTCGGCCTTGGGGGCCTCGATGCCCTTGTACTCGCCCAGCACGGGCACGGGGCGCAGGGCGATGGTGGCGGTGAAGGTGAACCCCTCCTTGCCCAGGGACTGCATCTCCACGGAGGGATAGCCCACCATATCCAGGCCGGACTCCTTGACCGCCTCGGTCAGGGCCACGGGGTAGAGGTCGTTGACCGCGTCCTCATAGAACACGTCGGCGCCATACATCTGCTCCACCAGCTTGCGGGGGGCCTTGCCCTTGCGGAAGCCGGGCAGGGAGATCACGCTTTTATTTTTGCGGTAGACCTGCTCGACGGCGGCGTCAAACTCCTCGGCGCCCACCTCGACGGTCAGTACAGCGGTGTTATGCTCTTTCTTTTCCACGTTCTTCAGGTTCATTGGTTTCTTCCTCCTAGATGCCCCCGTGGGGACAAAGTATACATTTTACATTGTATGCTCAATATCGTGGCTATTCTATCAGAATAGCGCAGAAAATACCAGTCTTTTTTTTAGGATTCACAAATTTTTAACGGGCGGAAGCCCAAATAGTCCCCGGCAGCCAGGTGATACTCCACCGTACCGTACACGCCCTCCAGGGCCAGGCGGTGGCTGCCCCCGTGGAGGTGGCCGTAATAGCAGGCCTTCACCCGGTACTGCTCCAGCAGATCCAGGATCTCCTGGCAGCGGTAGCCCTGGTAGAGGGGCGGATAGTGGAGGAAGGCCAGCTTGGGCCGCTCCCCCGCCGCCTTCAGCGAAGCCTCCAGCCGCAGCAGTTCCCGGTTGAACACCTTCTGGTTGTGGCCGTTCTGGTCCTCCTCCCAGAACCAGCCCCGGGTGCCGCAGAGGGCGTAGTCCCCATATTCGTAGCAGTTGTTATGGAGCAGGTTCAGGGTAGTGAAGCCGTGCTCGGCCCAGAACTGATAGGTCTTGTTGGCCGTCGTCCACCAGTAGTCGTGATTGCCCTTAAGGATCAGTTTCCGGCCCGGAAAGGCGTCCAGGAAGGCGAAGTCCTCCGTGGCCTCCTCCAGGCTCATCCCCCAGGAGATGTCCCCGGCCAGCACGATGGTGTCCTCCGTTTGGAGGACAGAGAGCCCCGCGCGCAGCTTGTCCACATAGCCCTCCCATGCGCCCCCGAAGACATCCATGGGCTTGTGGGAGCGGAAGGACAGATGGGGGTCCCCCAACACATAGAGGGCCATATCAGCGCAGGAAGTCCAGCACCGCCTGCTCCATGCGCTCCTTCTCCACGCACTGGTCGAAGCGGGGCGTCTTGGCCTTGAGGGCGGCCAGAGGAGCCGGGGCGGCGATGCCGGTGGCCCGGGAGAGCTGATCCAGCAGCTCCACCCCATGGCGCGCCTCGGTCACGCCGATGGCCTTGAGCACCGCATCGCCGAACTTGAAGGGGCTGGCGGTGGAGGCCACCAGGGAGACGGTAGTGTCCCCGGTCTCCCGGCGGTACTGCTCCAGCACATGGAAGGCCACGGCGGAGTGGGTGTCGATCAGATAGCCCTTCTCACGCCACATCCGGCCGATGGTCTCCTCCGTCTCCGCCTCGCTGGCAAAGCCGGCGGCGAAGAAGGCCTGGATCTTGTCCAGGATGTCCCCGTTGACCTCATAGCGGCCCGAGGCGCCGAGCTGGCCCATATAGCCGGCCACCAAGGCGTCGTCCTCCCCGGACAGGGCGTAGAGCAGCCGCTCCAGGTTGCTGGAGATCAGGATGTCCATGGAGGGGGATACGGTGGTATAGAAGGGCCGGTTGCGGTCGTAGACGCCAGTTTTCAAAAAGTCGGTGAGCACGTTGTTGCTGTTGGAGGCGCAGATCAGCTTGTTCAGGGGCAGACCCATCCGCCCGGCATAGTAGGCGGCCAGAATGTTGCCGAAGTTGCCGGTGGGGACGCAGATATTGATCCTCTCCCCAGGCTGGACGGCCCCGGCCTTCAGGAGGTCGGCGTAGGAAGAGATGTAGTAAACCACCTGGGGCAGCACCCGGCCCCAGTTGATGGAGTTGGCGGAGGAGAAGAAATAGCCCCGCCGGTCCAGTTCCGACCGCAGCCCCTCGTCGGAGAACAGCCGCTTCACCCCGGTCTGGGCGTCGTCAAAGTTGCCCGCCACGGCGCAGACGCCCACGTTGTCCCCCTCCTGGGTCCGCATCTGGAGCTCCTGGATCTCGGACACCCCGTCCTTGGGATAAAAGACCATGATACGGGTGCCGGGGACGTCCTTGAAGCCCTCCAGGGCGCCCTTTCCGGTGTCGCCGGAGGTGGCCACCAGGATGCACACCGTGCGCTTCTCCTGGTTTTTCGCCATGGAGGCGGTCAGCAGGTGGGGCAGCATTTGCAGGGCCATGTCCTTGAAAGCACAGGTGGGGCCGTGCCACAGCTCCAGGCAGTAGGTGCTGCCGTCCACCGGGCGCACCGGGGCCACCGCCGGGGTGTCAAATTTGTCCGGCCCATAGGCCTTGGCGGCAAATCCGGCCAGCTCCTCCCGATCAAATCCGTCCAGGTAGAGGCCCATCACATAGGCCGCCCGCTGCTGATAGGTCATCTCCCGCAGCTGCGCCCAGGCGTCCTCGGGCAGCTGGGGGATCGCCTCGGGGACGAACAGGCCGCCCTCCCGGGAGAGGCCCTGGGCAATGGCCTGGGCCGGGGTGTAACGAAGGGTTTTGTCTCGGGTGCTCAGATAGTACATACGGCGCTCACTGTCCTCATCAGATTGTTGAAGTAGAGGTCCCGCAGCAGGTCCTCCCCATAGTTTTTTCGCAGCAGGTATTCGTAGAAGTCCAGCCAGTTCCAGGCGCCCGAGAAGCCCTCGGGCAGCTTGGAGCAGCCGTCCCAGTCGCCCCCCAGGGCGACGGTATGCTCGCCACCCAGGGCCAGGAAGTGGTCCAGATGCCGGCGCAGGGTGTCCATAGTGACCCTGCCCTCCCCCAGGAAGGCGGCGTAGCAGTTCAATCCCACGATGCCATGTTTCTCTATTATCGCAGTAAATTGCGCGTCGGTCAAGTTTCTTGTGTGAAAAAATACGCTTCTGCTGTTGGAATGGCTGGCCATAAAGGGTTTTTCCGTCCATTCGGCCACATCCCAGAAGCCCGCGTCGGAGAGGTGGGACACATCCACCAGCATACCCAGCTCGTTCATCCTGTTCACAAAGGCCCTGCCCTGCTGGCTCAGTCCCCGCTCCGGCTCCTCCTGATGGCTGCCGGACAGGGCGTTGGACCGGTTCCAGGTCAGATTGACCGCCCGGACCCCCTGTTCAAAGGCCCACCGGAGCCCCTCCAGAGAGCAGCGCAGCAGCTCCGCCCCCTCCACGGACAGGAAGGCGCACAGCTTGCCCTGGGCTATGGCCCGCTCTGCCTCCGCTCCGCTGCGGCAGTGGGCGACCTGATCGGAGCTGCGGGCGCACTCCCGGTGGAAGGCCGCGATCTGCCGCCTGGCCGCCCCCGGACGGCCCAGCAGGGAGAACACCGCGAAAAACTGGGCCCTCGGGCCGGCAAAGGCGGACATACGCCCCAGATCCCACTGGCCGGTGTGCCGGTCCAGATGCCGCCCGGGCAGGCGGGAAATGCGGCTGACGGTGTCACAGTGGGCGTCAAAATAGGGCACATCCATGGGAAAGGCCTCCTCCCTCACCAAAATGCCTGTTCGTAGTAGTGGATCTCCGGGCGCTGGGTCTGGACCCCCTGGGGGGCGTAGACCTCCGCCACGTCGAACCGGCAGTGGTATTCGCCCCACTCCGGGTGCTGGGCGAGGAAACATTTGGCCGCCGTCACAATGCGCCGCTGCTTGACCGGGGTGACCTGCTCCCGGGCGGTGGCGAACTTGGCGTTCCGGCGCAGCTTGACCTCCACAAAGGCCAGCACATTCCCCCGCCGGGCGATCAGGTCGATCTCCCCCATCCGGCACCGGTAGCCCGAGGCGATGAGCCGGTACCCATGCCTATGCAGATATCCCGCCGCCTGTGCCTCGCCCCAGCGGCCCAAAAGCGTGGTAGGGCTGCTCATAGATGTTTCAAAAAGGACCTGCGGTGGATGGGACAGGGGCCGTATTTCCGCAGCATCTCATAGTGGAGCTTGGTTCCGTAGCCCTTATGCTGTTCAAAATGATATTGGGGGTACTGTTTCGCCATCTTCATCATGTACCGGTCCCGGCTCACCTTGGCCAGGATGGAGGCGGCGGAGATGGAGGCGGACAGGCTGTCCCCGTGGACCACGGTGCGGTTGGGGATGGTGATGCCGCCGCTGCGGTTGCCGTCGATCAGTGCAAAATCCGGCGCGGGGTCCAGCCGGCGGATGGCCAGATCCATGGCCTTGAGCCGGGCGTTGAGGATGTTGATCTCGTCGATCTCCCGCTCCCCCACGCCGGCCACCGCCCAGGCCACCGCCTGGGCACAGATCTGGTCAAACAGCACCTCCCGGCGCTTAGGAGTCACTTTTTTCGAATCATTGAGCCAGGGCAGGTCAAAGTTCTCCGGCAGGATGACAGCGGCAGCATAGACCGGCCCCGCCAGAGGGCCGGCGCCCGCCTCGTCGGCCCCGCAGATCATGGTATAGCCTTGGGCCTGGGCCTCGTGCTCCAGAGCCAAATATTCCCCGTTGGTCATGGCCGGATCTCCTCCGGCCGCTCCAGGGTGAAGCGGCCCAGCTTGCAGGAGCGGTACTCCTCCAGCAGCATCCGGCTCATCCGCTCCAGATCCACCTCACCGCCGGAGATCAGAAAGCCCCGCTTGCGGCCGGCGGCCTCCAGCAGCTCCCAGCCCTGGGCGCCCTCGGGCAAGTCGATCTTATACCGGCCCCGGATGGACTCGGGGTACTGCCGGGCCAGCAGGGCCATCAGGCCGGAGGCCAGCTCCTCCAGATCCATGACGTCGTCCTTGACCGCCCCGGTGTAGGCCAGGTGGAGGCCGATGGACTGGTCCTCAAACTTGGGCCACAGGATGCCCGGAGTGTCCAGCAGCTCCAGGCCCTTGTCCACGCTCACCCACTGCTTGCCCCGGGTGACGCCGGGGCGGTTCTGGGCGGCGGCGGACTTGCGCCGGGCCACCTTATTGATAAAGGTGGACTTGCCCACATTGGGCACCCCCACCACCATGGCCCGGACCTGGCGGCCTACCTGACCCTTGGCGGCCCAGGCGGCGATCTGGTCCTTCAGCAGGGCGCGCACCGCCGGGGCGAACCGGCCCACCCCCTTGCCGGAGTTGGCGTCGGTCTCCAGCACCGCAAAGCCCTGGGCCTTGAAATGGGTGCTCCAGGCCTGATTGCCGGCGGGGTCCGCCTGGTCCGCCCGGTTCAGGATGATGATCCTGGGCTTTGCCCCCACCAGGGCGTCGATGTCCGGGTTGCGGCTGGAAATCGGGATGCGGGCGTCCACGATCTCCGCCACCGCGTCCACCAGTTTCAGGTTTTCCCCGATCATCCGCCGGGTCTTGGCCATATGGCCGGGATACCACTGCACGTTCATGGTCACTCACCTGCCGTAGACATGAAATTGAAATATCATAGATCCAATGCTATAATGATTTTATCATAGAGAGAAAAAGGAGTCCGCCCGTGGAAACGATTGCCCGAGAACTGGAAAAAATGGGTTTTAAACCCCAGAGCATTTCCCTGCTGCAGGAGAAAGACGGGGTGACCGTCGCCCGCATCGTCAGCAGCGGGGGCCGCTTCATCCTCAAATACTTCCAGCGGCCGGAATTCAGACGAGAGATCGTCATTTACCGTCTGTTGGCCCAGCTGGGGATCCCCACCCTGAAGTTATACGCCAGTACGGGGCGCAGCCTCCTGCTGGAGGACCTGGCGGACGAAGGCGGAGCATACCGCCTGGGCGCTCCGGCGGATCTGGATGACCCGGACCTGGCCCGGCTGCTGGCCCGGTGGTACCGGCTGCTCCACCGGCAGGGCGCCGGATATGCCGTCCACACCGCAGAAACGCTCTACAGCGAAAACGACCTGCTCACCCCCGACGCCCTCCGGGTCATCCAAAGGGCCACCGGGACGGAGGCGCTGCCGGTCTGGACGGTGCTCACCCAGCGCTTTTCTGTGATCCAGGAGCGCCTGCATCAGGTCGGGCCGACGCTGACCTACAACGATTTTTATTACACCAATCTGGCGGTCGCCAGGGACAGGAGCCGGGCGCTGATGTTCGACTACAACCTGCTGGGCCGGGGCTACGCCTATGCCGACCTCAGGAATGTCTGCTCCTCCCTGTCTCCCAGGGCTCGGGAGACGTTCCTGGCGGAATACGGCCCCTATGACCCGGCGGAGCGGCTGCTGGACGAGGTGCTCTCCGTGCTGGTAACGCTGTGCCAGGCCAGCGGCCGGGACCCCTTCCCCGCCTGGGCCGCCGAAAGCCTGGCGGAGCTGCGCTCCAGGGCCTGGGCGGAAAAAGTGGAACAACTGCTGCTGTAGACCAGGCCCTTTTTCCAATACGGGGCCAGATACGCAAAAAGGAGCGGTTGCCCGCTCCCAAATTTGCGCCGAGGAATTACAGCTTCTCCTTGATCTTGGCTGCCTTACCCACGCGGCCGCGGAGATAATACAGCTTGGCCCGGCGGACCTTGCCCTTGCGGACGGTCTCCACCTTGACCACATTGGGAGAATGGACGGGGAACACCTTCTCCACGCCCACACCGTAGGAGATGCGGCGGACAGTGAAGGTCTCGTGCACACCGCCGTGCTTCTTGGCGATCACAGTGCCCTCAAAGACCTGGATTCGCTCCTTGGAGCCCTCCTTGATCTTGATGTGCACCCGGACGGTGCTGCCGATCTCGATCTCGGGCTGCTCGCTCTTGACGTTCTGGGCGTCCAGGACATCGATCAGATTGCTCATTGCGTTTTCCTCCTGTTTTATAGGCGTTCATGCGGCTGACATGGAAAAAAGCGCAGAGGACCACCCTTTATTAACCAAGGTATTATATCATGCCAAAAGAGAGAATGCAAGGATTTTTTCAAAATAGTTTGACCGCGTCCCACCGGTTTCGGGAACCCGGCCGGTTTCGGGGCGCGGGGCGCTCCGGGCGCCGGGCGGTGTAAATCAGGCATTTGACAAAGGGGCCGGGTTTGGGTAAAATAGTCAGGCAAGCGGGCCGGACAGCCGCGCGCAAAGGCCCAACGGCCCAGCGTGAGGAAAGTCCGGGCTCCATAGGGCAAGGATAACGGGTAACACCCGCCGAAGGCGACTTCAGGACAAGTGCAACAGAAATATACCGCCGGCTGTTGGCCATCGCTATGTCAACTTTTTTGATGCCACAGACGCATCGCCGGTAGCGCATCTGGCCCGGTCCGGTAAGGGTGGAAAGGCGAGGTAAGAGCTCACCGGCTGACTGGGAACAGCTCAGCCCTGTAAACTCTATCCGGGAGCAATACCGTGGAGGAGACATATGGTCGGCCCGGCCGTCTCCGAGGAGGTAGCTAGAGCCTGGCGGCAACGTCAGGTCGAGATAGATGGCTGTCAAGACAGAACCCGGCTTATAGGCCCGCTTGCTTCTGACCATACACGCCGCAGGGAAGCCGTGCTTCCCTGCAGCGTTTTTGTTTGCAAAAACACCGGGGCCCACGAAGGGCCCCGGTGTTTTGAGTTTTGATACGGATCAGCCCGAGTGCTTACAGCATCTCGTAGATGCCGGCAGCGCCCATGCCGCCGCCGATGCACATGGTGACCATGCCATACTTGCCGGCGGTCTCGGGATCACGCAGGTAGTCCAGAGCCTTGCAGGTCAGGAAAGCGCCGGTAGCGCCCATGGGATGACCCAGAGCCATAGCGCCGCCATAGGGGTTGACCTTCTTGCTGTCCCACATCTCCTGGAAGCCGTCCAGCATGGGATCCTTGACCGCGTTCTTCACGCAGGCCATGGCTTGGGAGGCAAAGGCCTCGTTCAGCTCGACCACATCCATGTCCTTGATGGAGGAGAAGCCGGCCTGCTTCAGGGCCTTGGGAATGGCATAGACGGGGCCCATGCCCATACGGGTGGCGTCGCAGCCGGCCACCTGGAAGGCGATCATCTTGGCGATGGGCTTGATGCCGTGCTCAGCGGCGTAGTCGCTGTCCATGATCATGACATAGGCGGCGGCATCGGTGGTCTGGGAGGAGGTGGCAGCGGTGACCTTGCCGCCGTCCTCAGCGGCCACGAAGCAGGTCTTCAGGCCAGCCATCTTCTCCATGGAGGTCTTCAGGGTGCCGTCCATCTCGGCCAGGATGCCGTCATCATAGTCGACAACAGTGCCATCTTCCTTCACATAGGGGATGATGGAGGGAGCCAGCTTGCCCTTCAGACGGGCCTGAGCAGCGCGGGTGTGGGACTCCAGAGCCATGGCGTCCATCTCCTCACGGGTGAAACCATAGTCGTTGGCCACGTTCTCAGCGGTCTGGCCCATGCTCATGTAGCCGCCGGGATAGTTGTCGATGATCCACTTGTCGCCATAGGTGGCGAAGTCATAGGGGGTGAAGCAGCCGGTCATGTACTCGCAGCCGCCGGCGATGCCCACCTTGTACTGGCCAGCGGTGATGGCGTTGACCACGGTGGAGATGGCCTGCAGGCCGGAGGAGCAGAAGCGGTTGATGGTCTGGGCGGGGATGCAGTCCCAGGCAGTGCCGCCGGCCCGGTTGACGATCAGACGGGAAGCGTTCATGTTCATCTGATTGATGTGCATGGCGCAGCCGGTGATAACATCGCCGATGTCCTCGATGTGCTCAGCAACATAGGGAACCTTCTCGATGACGCCCTTCAGAGCGACAGCGGAATAGTCCACGGGATGCACATCATGCAGACCACCCTTGCGGGCGCGGGTGCAGGCGGTGCGGCCATAAGCCACAATGACAGGATAGCTCATTTTGTTTTACCTCCAAATATGATTTTTGAGTGGTAAGTACAGATTTGAAATTGGTTTTACCAAAGTAATTCTATTATAGCGCACATTCTTCCAAATTGCACTACCTTTTTCAAAATTTTTTTCAACCGAAAGGACCCCTTTTTTTCGTTGCGGAAAGCGGTCCAAAACCAGAAAAAAGGGGATGGATCCGCCGCTATTCTCCCGGCAGGAAGGCCACCGGATGGGGCAGCTGATCGGTGTCCTGAGAGAGATACCAGATAAAGCAGCTCAATTCCAGGTTAAGTCGGGTGCGCCGGTCGGAGAAGTCGATCTGGAACAGCTCCGCGATCCGGTTGAGCCGGTAGGACAGGGTGTTCTTGTGGACGGCCAGCCCGGCAGCGGCGGCGTCCCTGTCCCCCAGGCAGAAGGCGTACTGGAACACGGTCTGGAGATAGTCGGTTTGGTTTTCCCGGTCATAGGCCTGGATCTCATAGAGCACCGGCGTGATGAAGGTCTCCGCCGTCTCCGTCTCCAGCACGGCCGCCAGCATGGGCAGCGGCATGAAGTCCCGGAACAGGCCGTTCCTGCGCCCCTTCAGGCGCTCCGCCATCCGGGCCGTCAGCAGCGCCCGGCGGTAGTGGATGTAGAGGTCGTTCAGATCCCAGAAGGGATCGCTCAGACCGCTGACCAGGTCGTACTGGTCGAAATACTGGAACAGCCACCGGACCAGGCTGTTGTTCTCCGGACGCAGCAGGACGTCCACCGCGTTGCGCTTGACCTCCCCCAGGAGGGTGACAATAGTGCGGTCATAGACCAGCACCACCACATTGCGGAACTGCTGCTGAATCTGAGCCACCGCATAGTCGGCAAAGGCCCTCTGAGAGGGCCTGGTGCCCACGGTGGTCACCATGACGCCGTACCCGCCCTTGATCTCCTGGCTCAGCAGAGCCACCGCCGGCATCTTGACCTGGGGCGGCGTGGCGGGGTCCAGCAGCACCTCCAGCTTGGCCTGGAGGGTGGCGGTCCAGCGGTCCATCCCCGCCTGCCGGCGCACCAGCTTGATGGAAAGCAATTGCACCAGCTTATCCAGAATCTCCAGATCCTCCGGATGAAAGGGGATTGCTCCCAGATAGACGATCACATGGCCCAGCACCTCGTTTTGCCAGACCAGCTCCCCATACAGCCTCGGAACCCGGGCACAGATCCCCTGATCGGCGTAAAAGGGCTCGTAGAATTCCTTGCCGCCCTTCAGGTTTTCATCCAGTATGTTCCACTCCCGCTCCGCTTTGATGGCGTTTTCCTGGATGCTCTCATCCAGTTCCGCTATCCCGGTGTTCTCCCGGGGCCATACGGAGCGGATGTAAAACAGCTCGTCCGTCAGCAGCACCGGCGCCCCGAAGAATTCAGAGGCGGCCTGGATCAGCGGCTGGACGCCGTTTTGTCCGATCACATCCAGGAAGCGGCGGCAGGCATCTCCCACCCGGACGTCGCACTCATGTCCAATCAAAATCAGTCTGCATCTCCTTTTATCTGAAACCGTGGACCACAGGCCAGAAAAAGCCGCCCTTTTCTCAAATG
>CAZAIF010000025.1:0-16589 GCA_964485125.1 uncultured Oscillospiraceae bacterium
TAGGTTTTAGTTTTGCGGCCCGGCGCTCCGGCCTGGCCATCCTCCTCCAGATAGGCCATCCGCTCCGCCAGACCGTCCCCCCGCTTGGCGCTGACAAAGAAGCTCTTTTCACAGCCCGCCAGCCGCAGCCCGCGCGCCGCCCGCTCCGGGTCCCCCTCGGGCAGGTCGATCTGGGTGACGATGCCGATGGCGGCCCCGGTGTAGTCCGGCTTGGGGTCCATGCCCGGCTTGCGGTAGATCACCGGGTCCGGATTGGCGATGACGTGGGCCGGGGTGATCTGCTTGCCCGGCACCGTCTCCTGGATCAGGCGCATGTTGTTCTGAAAGCCGGTGGCGGTCTCGTCCGTCACGGCGCGGCACCTCCTGTTTGGGTCCGATGGTATCCTGCTTGCATTGTACTCCGCCCCGGCGGGAAAAGCAAATACAACCAGAAAAAAACGGATATATTTCCGCCGCGCCCTCACTTTCCAAGGGGCGGAAATTTGACTATAATAAGGGCAGGAAAACACCGGCATCGGGGCGGCCCGCCCCGATGCGGGGAAAGGCGGATGCGGCGCTGAAGTGCCGGGCCGTCCTGTCGTGCTGGCCTCCGGCGCGATGTTCCCAGGATAGCCTTTCCGTGCGAAAAACCGCGGATGCAGCGGCATCCGCGGTTTTGTCATACTGTGACGGTAAAATGCTTTTTCAGATGGTGCAGCCGTTGTCCACGGTGAGCACCTGGCCGTTGCAGCACTTGGACTCGTCGCTGGCAAAGAACAGGATGGCGTAGGCCTGGTCGTCCACGCTCACCTCGGGGACGCTGGAGTCGAAGTGCCGGTTGCACTGGGCGGCGAACTCGGCGTCGAAGGTGGCGATCTGGTCGGGGGCGTTCAGGGCCGTGGGGGTGGGGCCGGGGGCCACGGAGTTGCAGCGGATGCCCTTGCCGGCGAACTGAATGGCCACGTTCTTGGTCATGGCCACCACAGCGGCCTTGGCGGCGGAGTAGGAGATGCCCGCGTTGCAACGGATGCCGCCGATGGAAGAGATGTTAATGATGGAGCCCTTGCCGGCCTGCTCCATGTAGACCAGGGCTTCCTTCATCATGTAGTAGACGCTGTACTCGTCCACCTTGATGACGTGATCCCACCAGTCGTTTTCGATCCGGTTAATGGGGCGGTGCTTGTCGGCGATGCCGGCGTTGTTGACCAGCACGTCGATGCGGCCGAAGGTATCAATGGCGGCCTTGACCACCCGTTGGCAGTCCTCATAGACGCTGACGTCAGCGGAGACGCTGATAGCCTTCACGCCCATGGCGGCGCACTCGGCCTCCACTTCCTTCAGCTTGTCCAGCCGGCGGGCCGCCAGCACCAGGTCGCTGCCCTCCTGGGCGAAGAGCTCGGCGGTGCGCTTGCCGATGCCGGAGTTGGCGCCGGTGACGATGGAGACCTTGCCTTTTAAACGATCCATGATTGATCCATCCTTTCCTGTATGTGGTGGGAAATGGGGATAACACCCTATAGTCTATCATAGCAGACCGGTGGAAAATGTGAAATGCTTCTTTTGACGCTGCGTTATAACCGGGAGCCTATAATGGGCGCGCCCCTGATCCTCAGAAGGCGCAGCCCAGCTCGGTGGCGGCGGAGATGGCGCCGATGGCCCGGCCCAGCCTGGCGCAGTTGCCCAGGCTGACCGCCTCGATGCCCAGCTCCGTCAGGGCCCGGGTCAGGCTCTCGTCCGGGTGGACGCCCACGGCGCAGACC
Source organism: uncultured Oscillospiraceae bacterium (assembly GCA_964485125.1). Lineage (GTDB taxonomy): Bacteria > Bacillota > Clostridia > Oscillospirales > Oscillospiraceae > UMGS1766. Next base: position 1,740 of record CAZAIF010000025.1, read on the forward strand.
AGGGTGTCGCAGGGGATGGTTTTCACAGTGACGCTGCCCTCCTTGTCCCGGGTCTCCAGGGTGACGGTGCCGTCCACGGCCCGGCGGTCGGTGAGATGGGTCAGCTTCTCGGTGCGGACGTGGAGCCGCCGCAGCTCCTGGAGCACCGTCCAGGCCACCCCGAGCTCGTAGCCCAGGCCGATCTTTTTGCCCTGCTCCACCAGGGTGATCTCCCGGCGGCAGGAATCGGCCATTTCGGCGGCCTTCTCCGGGGTCTCGGCCCTCTGGGTGATCAGGAAGAACAGCTCCTCGGGGCTCATGGAGGAGGCCCGGGCGATGTACCGGGCGGTCTCCACCCCCTTGAAGGAGCCGCCCACCACCACCACGTGCTTGCCGGGGATGACGGCCCCGGTGAGGATGTCCTCGGTGGTGACGGCGTTTGCGAAGGGCATGGGGTTGGCCGCGCCCCCCACGGCCACCACCACCCGCCGGAACCCGGCGGCCTGAATGGCCTCGGGGGTGGCGGGGGTGTTGTACCGGACATCGACGCCCAGCCGGGCCAGCTCCGCCTGGTAATAGCGGATCAGGCAGCCGAACTCCCCCTTGGCGGGGCAGACGGCGGCCAGGTTGAGCTGGCCCCCCAGCCTGCCGGAGGCCTCCCACAGGGTGACGGGATAGCCCCGGCGGGCCAGAGTGATGGCGCACTCACAGCCGGCGGGGCCGCCCCCGGCCACCAGCACCGGCCCGGGCCGGAGGACGGGCTGGGGCGCCAGCTCGGCCTCCCGGCCCGCCAGGCCGTTGGTCAGGCAGCAGATGGGCCGGTCAAAGAAGGCCCCCACCAGGCAGCCCTGGTTGCAGGCCACGCAGGGCCGGATCTCCTCGGTACGGCCCTCCCGGGCCTTGTTGGGCAGCTCCGGGTCGGCCAGCAGGGCCCGGCCCATGCCGATCAGGTCCGCGCCCTCCCGGGCCAGGATCTCCTCGGCTGCGGCGGGGGAGTTGATGCGGTTGCAGGCGGTCACCGGGATGTGGACCGCCTCCCGGATACCGGCGGCCAGATAGCTCAGCCCGCCCCGGGGCAGGTCCCCCGGGAGCTGGGGCACGGTGGTTTCGTGCCAGCCGCCGGTGACGTTGAGCAGGTCGATCCCCGCCGCCTCCGCCTCCCGGGCGAAGGCGGCGGCCTCCTCCAGGCCGTTGGAGCCGGGGATGAAGTCCTTGCCGCTGAGGCGCAGGATGACCGGGTACTCCGGCCCCACCGCCGCCCGGACCGCCCGGATGACCTCCAGGGGGAAGCGGCGGCGGTTTTCCGCCGTTCCCCCGTACTCGTCGGTGCGCAGGTTGGTCACCGGGGAGAGGAACTGGGAGATCAGGTAGCCGGCGGAGCCGATGATCTCCACCGCGTCAAAGCCCGCCCTCTGGGCCCGGACCGCCCCGGCGGCCCAGTCGGCGATCAAACGGTGGATCTCCTCCACCGTGATGGGCCGGGGGGTGTCGTGGGAGTAGGAGGAGTAGACCGCCGAGGGGGCCAGGGCGTCCCCGCCCCCGGCGCTGGCCCCGTTGGCCACATAGCGCCCGGCGTGGAAGAGCTGGAGGGCGGTCTTTACTCCCGCCCCCACGGCGTGGATCTCCTCATTGAAGGCCTGCCACATGGGGATGTCCTCGTCCCCGGCCAGCCGCATCACGTTGGGCTTGGCCCCGGTGGACTCGAACCGGCAGGCCCCGATGATCAACAGCCCGGCGCCCCCCTTCGCCCGGGCCTTGTAGTATTCGGTGAAGCGGCGGTTGACGGCGCCGTCCTCGGAGAATCCGCTCTGGAGGGCGGGCATGAAGATGCGGTTTTTCAGGGTGAACCCGGGTTTGATCTCGATGGGGGAGAACAGGCGGGGATAGTTCATAGTTTTTGGCCCCTTTCCAGTTTGTTAAGCATGGCGGTGAACCAGTCGGGCAGCGGGCACTCCACCGTGACGGGCTGCCCGGTGCGGGGGTGGACAAAGGTCAGCCGGCGGGCGTGGAGGCACTGGCCGGCCAGCCCCTTCACCGCCCGGCCGCCGTAGACCGTGTCCCCCAGCAGGGGGTGGCCGGTGTAGGCCATGTGGACCCGGATCTGGTGGGTGCGGCCGGTCTCCAGCCGGCACCGGGCGTGGGTGCAGCCGCTGTAGCGGCCCAGCACCTGATAGTGGGTCACTGCCCGGCGGCCCCCGGCCACCACCGCCATCTTCTTCCGGTCTCCGGGGTTGCGGCCGATGGGGGCGTCGATGGTGCCCTCGTCCTCCCGCAGGTTGCCCTGGACCAGGCACTCATAGACCCGGGAGAGGGTGTGATCCTCCAGCTGGGCGGCCAGAGCCAGGTGGGCGGCGTCGTTTTTCGCCGCGATGATGAGCCCCGAGGTGTCCTTGTCGATGCGGTGGACGATGCCCGGGCGCTTTTCTCCGTTGATGCCGGACAGGCTGTCCCCGCAGTGGCAGAGCAGGGCGTTGACCAGGGTGCCGTCCGGGTGGCCCGGGGCCGGGTGGACCACCAGACCCACCGGCTTGTTGACCACGATCACGTCCTCGTCCTCATACACCACGTCCAGAGGGATGTCCTGGGGGAGCACGTCCGCCGGCTCCGGCTCGGGCAGCTCCACCGTCAGCTCGTCCCCGGGGGCGGGGCGTTCGTTCTTTTTTAGGACGGCCCCCCGGCAGGTCACCCGCCCCTGCTCCAGCAGGCGCTGGGCGGCGGAGCGGGTCAGCCCCTCCACCTGGCGGGAGAGCAGCTGGTCGGCCCGCTCACCGCTCCGGTCAGCCCGCAGAGTCAGGCGGGGCATCGGTTTTCGGGGCCTTTTTGCCCTCGTATTTCTCGTAGAAAAAGATCAGATAGACCGCCAGGGCGATGACCCCCAGCACCACGCAGATGTCGGCGAAATTGTAGACGGCGAAGGTCATGAACAGGGTGTCCACCATGTCGGTGACATAGCCCAGGAAGGCCCGGTCGATGAAGTTGCCGAAGGCCCCGGCCATGACCACCGCCATGGCCCACTGGGCGAAGGGGTGCTTGAGCCAGCCCTTGGCGATGGCCGCCGCCAAAAGCGCGGTCATGGCCAGGGAGAGCAGGGAGAGCAGCCGGGCCCCTCCGGCGAAGGAGGAGAAGGCGGCCCCGGTGTTCTGGACATAGGTCAGCCCCACCACCCCGGGGATCAGGGTGATCCGCTCCCCCAGGGGGATCAGGGCCCGGGTCAGGGCCTTGGTGATCTGGTCCACCGCCACCAGGGCGGCGGCGGAGAGGAACAGGGGAAGTTTCTTTCGCATAGGTTTTGGCTCCCTTCCCGCCGTGTCAGTCGTCGGAGAGGTAGTAGGGCTTCATCAGCGAGCCCTTCTGCTCGGTGGAGTCCTTCTTGTGGACACCGTAGATGGAGCGCTGCTGCATGGGCGGCCGGTCGTGGCGGCGCCGCCGCTGCTTGGTGGGCTTGAGCAGCCTGGCCTGGGCCGCCGGGGTGCCCTGGTTCTGGGCCTGGGGCTTGGAGGCGGCGCCGGAGGACTTTTTCTTCTTCTTTTTCTTCCTGGCGCCTTGGGCGGAGGAGTTCTGCCCCTGGGCGGGCTGCTCCGCCTTGGCAGCGGAGGTCTTCCCGTTCTGGGCAGACTGGCCGCTCTTTTCCCCCTTTTCACCCTTAGCGGACTGGCCGCCCTGTTTGCCCTTCTGCTTGCCCTGGCCGGACTGGCCCGAGCGGTAGCCCGGCTCCTGATAGCGCTCGGGGATGGGTTTGCGGGAGGCGAAGAGCCGGGCGGTGGCGTCCATCAGGGGCTCTGTGTCCCCGCCGTAGGCCTTCTGCTCCTCCGGGGTGAAGAAGGTGTTGCGCAGGTGTCCGGTACGCTTGGCCCCGTACTTGGGTTCGGGAATTTCCTCCGGGGGCAGGGCCGGGGCGATCTCGTCCAGGGCGGACATTGGCTTGCGCACCGGGCGCTTGTAGGCGCGCTCGCCGGGCAGCCTGATGTCGGCGGGGGAGGGCTGGGCCGTTGCCAGCGGGGCGGGCCTGGCCTGGCCGGACTGCCGGGGCTGTTTGGCCTTTTCGCTCTTTTCCCTCTTTTCACCATTAGGGGCCTGGCCCTTGGCCTCCTCGCCCTTCTGGCCGGCGGCCTTCCGGGCCTTGGCGGCTTTTCGGGCCTCGGCGTCCTCCGGGTTGACCACCCGGCCGTGCTTGTCCTTTACCGGGGCCTCAAAGACCTGCATGGGGAAGGGGTGATCCTCCGCCACCGGGATGGACTTGCCGATGAGCTTTTCGATGTCCCGGAGCAGGGGCTTTTCCCCGTAGTCGCAGAAGGAGATGGCGATGCCGTCTTTGCCCGCCCGGCCTGTGCGGCCGATGCGGTGGACATAGGTCTCGGGAACCTCGGGCAGATTGTAGTTGAATACGCATCCCAGGTCCTCAATGTCCAGGCCCCGGGCGGCGATGTCGGTGGCCACCAGCACCCGGATCGAGCCGTCCTTGAAGCCGGCCAGGGCGGCCTGGCGGGCGGTCTGGCTCTTGTTGCCGTGGATGGCGGCGGCGGAGATCCTGGCCCGGGTCAGATCCTGGGCCACGCGGTTGGCCCCGTGCTTGGTGCGGGTGAAGACCAGGGCGGAGGGGATGTTCTTCTCCTCCAGCAGCTGCACCAGCAGCTTGCTCTTGTTGCCCTTGTCCACCAGGTAGACGCTCTGGTCAATGACCTCCACCGGGGAGGACACCGGGTCCACGGCGATCTTCACCGGGTCGTGGAGCAGGGAGTCCACCAGCTGGGAGATCTCCTTGGGCATGGTGGCGGAGAAGAACAGGGTCTGCTTCTTCCGGGGCAGCCAGGTCAGGATCTTCTTCACGTCGTGGATGAAGCCCATGTCCAGCATCCGGTCGGCCTCGTCCAGTACAAAGATCTCCAGCCGGCTCACGTCGATGAAGCCCTGGTTGTGCAGATCCTCCAGCCGGCCCGGGGTGGCCACCAGGATGTCGCAGCCGGCCTGGATGGCCTCTACCTGGGGGTTCTGGCCCACGCCGCCGAAGATGACGACGCTCCTGAGGGCCAGATGGGCGCCGTAGGCCTCAAAGCACTCCTGGATCTGGATGGCCAGCTCCCGGGTGGGGGTGAGGATCAGGGCGCGGATGGGCCGCCCCTCCTTGGGGGAGGCGGCGAGGCGCTGTAAGATGGGCGCGGCGAAGGCACAGGTCTTGCCTGTGCCGGTGCGGGCGCAGCCCAGTACGTCCCGCCCCGCCAGCGCAGCGGGGATGGCCTGTTCCTGGATGGGGGTGGGGGATTCGTAACCCTGTTCCGCCAACGCCTCCAGGATGGGACGCGTGAGGCCCAATGCTTCAAAGTTCAATGGTTTCCTTCCTTTTTTCAGCGCCGGAGCGCATAGTATTGCAAACTATATGTTATCAGAATTTTCCCCGTCTGGCAAGAGGGGGAAAACCGACGGGATGCGCCCCGCTTCCCCTACCCGTCCCCGTAAATCAGCATAAATTCACATAATATTTGTTTTCAAATGTGGGGATCTATGCTATAATGCAGCTATCATCGGCGCCCGGGGGACCGTGGCCTGCGGCGCCGGAAAGAGCGAAGAGAATTTTGCCATCCTCAGGAGGTTGAACGAGATGAAAAACAAAGTCACCGTCACCATTGCCCAGCGCGAATACACCCTGATTTCCGACGAGGGCGAGGCCTATGTGGAGAAGGTGGCCGGCTATGTGAGCGGCCAGATCCAGGACACCATGCGCACCTCCGGCGTCTCTGCCATGGACGCCGCGGTGCTGGCCGCCGCCAACATCGCCGACAACTACTTCAAGGAAATGGAGGCCAGCGAGCGGCTGCGCCGTCAGCTCAAGGAGGCCCTGGACGAGGCCGCCCAGATCAAGGCCGACCTGAGTGAGGCCAAGCGGGAGATCTTCCGGCTGAGCAACGGCAAGAAGTAAGATGCTGGAGCTGCTCTCTCCCGCCGGCTCCCGGGAGGCGGTCACCGCCGCCGTCCAGAGCGGGGCGGGGGCGGTCTATCTGGGGTTCGGCGACTACAACGCCCGCCGGGGCGCCCGGAACTTCACGCCGGAGGAGCTGGCGGAGACGGTGGCCTACTGCCACGTCCGGGGGGTGAAGGTCTACCTCACCCTGAACACCCTGCTCTCCGACGGGGAGCTGCCCGGGGCGGTGGAGTCCGCCCGCTTCGCCTCCGAGGTGGGGGCGGACGCGGTGCTGGTCCAGGACCTGGGGGTGCTGACGGCGGTGCGCCGGGCTCTGCCCGACCTGCCCCTCCACGCCAGCACCCAGATGAGCCTGATGAACCTGGACGGGGTGAAACGGGCGGCGGACCTGGGCTGCACCCGGGCGGTGCTGGCCCGGGAGCTGTCAAAGGACCAGATCGGCTCTATCTGCGCCCGCTCTCCCATTGAGATCGAAGTCTTTGGCCACGGGGCCCTGTGTATGTGTTATTCCGGTCAGTGCTTTTTCTCCTCCGTGATCGGCACCCGCAGCGGCAACCGGGGACTCTGCGCCCAGCCCTGCCGGCTGAACTACGGCTGGGGGGACAGGGCTGACCGGCCTTTGCTGTCTCTGAAGGACATGTCCCTGGCCGGCCACCTCAGGGAGCTGGAGGAGCTGGGGGTGGCCTGCCTGAAGATCGAGGGGCGGATGAAGCGGCCGGAGTATGTGGCCGTGGTCACCTCCATCTACGCCCGGGCCCTCCGGGAGGGCCGGGAGCCCACGGCTGAGGAGCTGGAGCAGCTCCGGGCCGCCTTCTCCCGCCAGGGCTTCACCGACGGCTATTTCATGGGTAAGACCGGCCGCCGCATGTTCGGCACCCGGCGGGAGGAGGGGGAGCCCAAGGAGCTCTTCGCCGCCGCCCGGGCCGATTACGGCCGGGAGCGCCCGCTGGTGGCCCTCTCCGGCGCCCTCACCCTGCGGGAGGGCCAGCCCATGTCCCTGACCCTGTCCGACGGGACAAGGCAGGTCACCGCCCGGGGGGAGGCCCCCCAGCGGGCCAAGACCCGGCCCACCACCCCCCAGGAGGCCCGGGAGCGGATCCAGAAGACCGGGGGCACCCCTTACGCCGTCGCCGCCTTGGAGGTGGACGCCGGGGAAGGGCTGATGGCCCCCGCCGCCCAGCTCAACGCCCTGCGCCGCTCTGCCCTGGAGGAGCTGACCGCCCTGCGGGCCCAGCCCCCGGCCCGGCGCGGCCTGCCCTTTGTCCCGGAGACGGCGGATGAGGGCCGCAACGCCGGCGCGCCGGTGTTCACCGTGGCCCTCCACGACGCAGGGCAGCTCACCCAGGCGCTGCTGGAGCGCCGCCCGGCGGTGGTCTACCTGCCCCTGGAGGAGGCCCTGAAGGTCCGGGACCGGTTCGGAGCTATGGCGGAGCTGGGTATAGAGCCCTCGGTGATCCTGCCCCGGGTGCTCTGGGACCGGGAGGTGCCGGAGGTGGAGCGGGCCCTGGAGGCGCTGAAGGGCGCCGGCGCCCGGTCCGTCCTGGTGGGCAACCTGGGGGGCGCCGCCCTGGCGGAGCGGGCGGGACTGCCCGCCCGGGGGGGCTTCGGCCTGGAGGTCTACAACAGCCAGTGCGCCGGGGCGTACCGGGATTTGGGGCTGCGGTCGGCCACACTGTCCTTTGAGCAGCGGCTCTCCCGGGTGCGGGATCAGAAGAAGCCCCTGCCCAGCGAATTGATTGTCTACGGCCGCCTGCCTCTGATGATTACGGAGAACTGTATTTACAAGGCCCGGGACGGCCAGTGCCGCCGGGGCTGTGAGGCCCGGCAGGGCATCCTGGACCGGAAAAAGGCCCGGTTCCCGGTGCTGCGGGCCTACGGGTGCCGCAATGAGATCTTCAACAGCCTGCCCCTCTGGCTGGCCGACCGGCGGGAGGAGCTGGACCGCTGCGGCCTGTGGGCCCTGCGGCTGAGCTTTACCCTGGAGAAACCCGAGGCGTGTGTGGGCATTTTCGACGCCTATCGCGCCGGAGAGGGAGTACCATCAGGGGGGTATACCCGGGGGCTCTACTACCGGGATGTGGAATAACGGCAGCACAGGCATACACTGTACCAAAGATATTGGAGCGACAAGGACTATGAGCGAGACCATTCAGATCAAATACCTCCGGCCCGGACTGGAGAAGCTGACCTATATCGACGGGAAATCCGACTGGATCGACCTGCGCTGCGCCCAGCGCACCGAACTGAGGGCGGGGCAGTTCGCCCTGATCCCCCTGGGGGTGGCCATGGCCTTGCCCCGGGGCTACGAGGCCCATGTGGCCCCCCGCTCCTCCACCTTCAAGACTTGGGGCATCCTCCAGGTGAACTCGGTGGGGGTCATCGACGAGAGCTACTGCGGCGACGGGGACGAGTGGAGGATGCCCGTCTACGCCACCCGGGACACGGTCATCGAGTTTGGCGACCGGATCTGCCAGTTCCGCATCATGGCCCACCAGCCCGCCATTGTGTTTGACGAGGTGGAGCATCTGTCCGGCCAGGACCGGGGCGGCTTCGGCAGCACCGGGACACGATGAGGCCGGTGGTGCTGGCCTCCGGCTCGCCCCGCCGGAGAGAGCTGTTGGGACAGATGGGCATTGAGGAGTTTGAAGTGCTCCCTGCCCGGGGGGAGGAGACCGCCCCGGCGGGGCTGGCGCCGGAGGCGCTGGTGGCCCGCCTGGCCCTCCAGAAGGCCCGGGAGGTGGCCGCCCTCCGGCCGGAGGCCACCGTCATCGGCGCCGACACCGTGGTGGCCCTGGAGGGCCGGGTGCTGGGCAAGCCCGCCGACGAGGCCCAGGCCCGGGAGATACTCTCCGCCCTCTCGGGGCGGCGCCACCAGGTCTACACCGGCATGGCGGTGCTGTCCAGCGGGCGGGAGTTCACCCATGTGGAGCGCACCGAGGTGGAGTTCCGCCCCCTGACGGCAGAGGAGATCGCGGCCTACGTGGCCACCGGAGATCCCATGGACAAGGCGGGGGCCTACGGCATCCAGGGCCGGGCCTGCGTGTTCATCCGGGGCATCCGGGGGGACTATTACAATGTGGTGGGGCTGCCGGTGTGCGCCCTGCACCAGCTGCTCACCCGGCTGGACCGGTGACCGGAGGGCCGCCCGGCGGCCCCGACGCGGCGAGAAAGGACGATCCCATTGAAAAAATTCCTGCGGCACAACGGAATCTGGGTGCTCATCGTGGCCCTGCTGCTGACGGCGGGCATCAGTGTGGGCTCCGTCTTCCTGCCCGACCTGACCGGCCCCGCCCGGCGGGTGCTGGGGGTGCTGGGCACCCCCTTCCGGGCGGCGGCCACCTTTGTTACCGACAAGATCCAGGCCGGCTATGACTACCTCTTCCAGTACCAGGCCCTCCAGGAGCGGGTGGCCGAGCTGGAGGCCCAGCTGGCCGAGATGGGGGAGGAGAACCGCCAGGCCCAGTCCGCCCTGGAGGAAAATGAGCGGCTGCGGGACCTGCTGAAGCTGCGCCAGGCCCACCGGGACTTCACCTTTGAGTCGGCCACCGTCACCGGCCGCTCCGCCACCAGCTGGGACAGCACCCTGACCCTGAGCAAGGGCGCCTCCTCCGGCATCGAGGTGGATATGTGCGTGGTCACCGAACACGGGGCCCTGGTGGGGGTGATCACCGAGGTGGGGACCAACTGGGCCACCGTGACCACCCTGATCGACCCGGAGATCCGCATCGGCGCCGCCGTGTCGGAGACCGGGGACGCGGCGGTGCTGACCAGCGACCTGGATCATATGAGCCAGGGTACCTGCGCGCTGAGCTACCTGTCCTCCTCCGCCACCCTGGAGGCGGGGGACGAGGTGGTCACCTCCGGCCTGGGGGGCGTCTACCCCAGCGGCATCCTGATCGGCACCGTGACCGAGGTGGGGGAGACCGCCTCCGGCATGGAGCGCTATGCCGTCGTGGAGCCGGCGGTGACGCTGGACGACCTGAAGCAGGTCTTTGTGATCACCAGCTTCGACGTGGTGGAGTGAGGAGGGATACGCCATGACAGAGCGCCGGGGCAGCGTATTCCTCTGGATCGCCTATACCGCCGCCTTTTTCATCTGCTACTTTTTCGCCGTCGGGATCTTTGGGCGCTTCCCGCTGATGGGCAGTGTGCCCAACATCATCCCGGTGGCTATTGCTATGGTGGCCGTGCTGGAGGGCAGCCTGGCCGGCTCCATCTTCGGGCTGTGCCTGGGGCTGTTCGGCTGCCTGGCCCAGGGGGGCACCGGCCCAAGCCTGATCCTGCTGGGGGCGGTGGCGGGGATGTGCTCCGGCTTCGCCCAGGAGCGCCGGCCCCGCCACAACCTGATCCCCTGCCTGCTCTCCAGTCTGGGCAGCCTGGCCCTGGTGGAGCTGGTGCAGGGGCTGGGCAGGCTGTTCGCCGGGGCAGGCCACTGGCAGACCCTGGCCCGCATCGCTCTGTTTGAGATGCTCTACTCCATGCTGCTGGCCCTGCCCGCCTATTTCCTGTTTCGCTTTGTCCACCGCCGGTTCGGCAGCCTGTGACCCAGCGCCCGCCCGAACCAGAAAGGAGCGCCCGCCATGGAAGGCAAGACATTTTATTTCCGCACCGCCGTTGTGGCGGTCCTGACCATGCTGATGCTGTTGGGGATCGTGCTGCTGCTCTATCGCTATCAGGTGGTGGAGGCCATCGACCAGGAGACCGCCCAGTCCATCAACACCCTGTCCACGGTGGAGAACGTCTCCGCCGCCCGGGGGGAGATCACCGACCGGAACGGGGAGGTGCTGGTGGGGAATGAGACCCAGTACCAGGTCACCCTGGACCTGAACGACATGGGGGACGCCGCCGCCCAGGGGGAGACGGTGCTCCGGCTGCTGGAGATCTGCCAGGACAAGGGAGTGGAGTGGACCGACAGCGAGCTGCCCGTCTCCGACACCGCCCCCTACACCTTTACCACAGAGAACGTCTACAGCTACACCGACAGCGACACCGGGGAGGCCGTGGACACTCGGCTGGCCCAGCTCTGCGACGCCATGGGCTGGCAGCGCACCGACAGCGCCGCCGACCTGCTGGCGCAGATGGCCGAGTACTTCGGGCTGGAGGATGTCCCGGAGGAGACTGCCCGCCAGGCCCTGGGGGTGCTCTACTCCTGCTGCCTGCGCCGCAGCGAGATCCTGTGGACCGAGTATACCTTCGCCTCCGATGTGGGCATCGAGTTCATCACCGTGGTGGAGGAGGAGGGGCTGCCCGGGGTGGACATCACCTCGGAGAGCGTGCGGTCCTACACCACCGGCTACGCCGCCCACCTGCTGGGCCGGGTGGGGCTGATCACCGCCGAGAACTGGACCGAGGGGGAGAACTACCAGGCCCAGGGCTACCGGATGGACGCCACCGTGGGCCAGTCCGGCATCGAATACGCATTTGAGTCCTACCTCCGGGGGACGGACGGGGAGCGAACCATCACCACCGACCGGGAGGGAAACGTGGTCAGCGTGGAGGACACCGTCCCCGCTCAGGCCGGGGACACGGTGTCCCTGACCCTGGATCTGGAGCTCCAGGCCGCCGCCGAGGACGCCCTGGCCGAGTACATCCCCCAGCTCAACGACAGCCAGGGGGGCGGGGCTGCGGTGGCCGTCAGTGTCAGCGACGGCAGCGTCCTGGCCTGCGCCAGCTGGCCCACCTTTGACGCGGCAACCCAGAGCTACGACGAGATCTACGGGGACCTGAGCCCTCTGTTCAACCGGGCCCTCCAGGGTACCTATTCTCCCGGCTCCACCTATAAGATGGTCACCGCTATCGCCGGGCTGGAGACCGGCGTCATCAACGTGAACACCCAGATCCGGGACACCGGTTATATGGATTACTACGGCACCACCTTCCGCTGCTGGCTCTACCGGGAGAGCCGGACCACCCACGGTCTGGAGACGGTGACCGACGCCCTGCGGGACTCCTGCAACATCTTCTTCTACCATGTGGGCATCGACGTGGGCATCGACACCCTGACCGAGTACGCCCAGGCCTTCGGTCTGGGGGTGTCCACCGGCATCGAGCTGGCCGAGTCCACCGGCATCAATGCCGGGCCGGAGTACTCCGCCAGCGTGGGCCAGACCTGGTACGGCGGCAACACCCTGTCCGCCGCCATCGGCCAGTCGGATAACCTGTTTACCCCCCTCCAGCTGGCCAACTATGTGGCCACCCTGGTCAACGGGGGCACCCGCTACGCCGCCCACCTGCTCCAGAGCGTCACCTCCGCCGACGGCGCCGTTACCACCTACGAGCCCCAGGTGCTGGGCACGGTGGAGATCAGCCCGGAGAACCTGGAGGCGGTGAAGCAGGGCATGCTGGAGGTGGTGGAGAGCACCTCCACCGTCGCCCAGGCCTTTGCCAACCTGACCGCCCACGGCATCCAGGTGGGGGCCAAGACCGGCTCCGCCCAGGTCACCGGCCAGGAGAACGCCAACGGCCTGTTCGTCTGCTTCGCTCCCTATGACGACCCGGAGATCGCCATCTGCGTGGCGGTGGAGGAGGGCGGCAGCGGCGCCGCCACCGCGGTGATCGCCGCCCGGATGCTGGAGGCCTACTTCGGCATTGAGTCGGAGGAGGAGGCCTCCTCCGATGAGACCGCCGGGACCGCCCAGGGGGAGGACACCCAGGCGGATGGGGATGACCAGGAGAGCGCCGGCGGGGAGACCGCCGGCCAGACCGCCCAGGACAATGCAGGCGAGGGCACCGCCGGCCGGGACACCGGGGACGGCACGAACGACGCCGCCCTTCCCGAGGCCCCCGAGAACGGGGAGACCCAGCCGGAGGAGGACGCCCCGGAGGACCCCGGCACGACGGAGTCCCCCGGGGAGGGGGATGAGACCCCGGAGACCGGGGAGACCACCGGCGAGACAGGGGACGGCGGCGATGGAGATGGCGTTGACAACGGCGGCGGGGCGTGATATGCTCTAAAACCGATGAGAAACGCAGATTGAGACCAAAGGATTGATTTGCTTGTTCGACACCAACATCTATGACCCCCGGGACGGCCGCTGCAAGTCCCCCTATGGGGCGGTGGCGGCCGGAACCCGGGTCCGGTTCACCCTGCGTCCCCCCAGGACCATGGGCTTCAGCCGGGGAGAGATCACCCTGCGCTACGAGTTCGATGGGGACCGCACCGAGACCATTCCCATGCCCTGGAGCGGCACCGACTGGGTGCGGGATGAATTCGCCTGCACCGTGGATACCGGGAACTATGTGGGCCTGGTGTGGTACACCTTCCGGCTCACCGGCTTCGGGGGGCGGCAGGCGGAGCTGGGCACCTATCAGCTCACGGTCTACGACGGCTCGGAGCAGGTGCCCGACTGGTTCGGCCAGGGGATGTGCTATCAGATCCTGCCCGACCGGTTCTGCCGTACCGAGATCCCTGACCCCACCGGCATGGTGGGGGGGCGCTGGGTCCACCAGAACTGGGAGGAGGAACCGGCGGTGGGCCCTATGGGCAAGACCTGGAACGGCAACGACATCTGCAACCGGGATTTCTTCGGGGGCAGCCTGAAAGGCGTGGAGGAGAAGCTGCCCTATCTGGCGGAGCTGGGGGTGGAAACCATCTACTTCTGTCCCATCTTTGAGGCCTCGGAAAACCATCGCTACGGCGCCGCCGACTACTGCCGGGTGGACCCGATGCTGGGCACAAACCAGGACTTCACCCGCCTGTGTGAAAAGGCCCATGCCATGGGTATCCGCATCCTGCTGGACGGGGTGTTCAACCACACCGGCTGGGTCAGCCGCTACTTCAACGGCGACGGCTTCTACACCGACAGCGTGGGGGCCGGCCAGAGCCAGGACTCACTATACCGGAACTGGTTCCGCTTCTCCCACTGGCCGGACCAGTACGAGTCCTGGTGGGGGATCTACTCCCTGCCCTCGGTGGAGGAGTACGACCCGGGCTACCGGGATTTCATCTTCGGGAACCGGAACTCGGTGGTGCGCAGCTGGCTGCGCCGGGGGGCCGACGGCTGGCGGCTGGACGTGGCTGACGAGCTGCCCGACGACTTTGTCCAGGGCGTCCACGAGGCCATCCGGGCGGAGAAGCCCGACGCCGCCATCATCGGGGAGGTCTGGGAGGACGGCACCACCAAAATCGCCTACGGGGTGCGCCGCCGCCACCTGCTGGGCCGCCACCTGGACGGGCTGATGAACTATCCCTTCCGCAACGCCCTGATCGGCTATCTGCTGGGCGGGGACGCCTCCGGCTTTCACGACGCCATGGAGGGTTTAAGGGGGAACTATCCCCCCTTTGCCTTCCACAGCGCCATGAACTCTCTGGGCACCCACGACACCCTGCGCATCCTGACCTATCTGGGCACCGGCAGCCAGCGCCAGGAGTGGACCAAGGAGCAGAGGGGCAGCTACCGCATGACCTCCGAGGAGCGCCAGCGGGGCTGCGCCCTGCTGCGGCTGGGGGCGGCGGTGCTCTTCGCCTTCCCTGGGGCCCCCACGGTGTACTACGGGGACGAGGCGGGGATGGAGGGCTATGAGGACCCCTTCAACCGCCGCACCTATCCTTGGGGCCACGAGGACCGGGAGCTGGTGGCCTGGTTCTCCGCCCTGGGCCAGCAGCGCAAGCACAGCGTCCCCCTGCGCCGGGGCGAGCTGCGCTGGGGCACCTGCCGGGAGGGGCTGCTCTCCTTTGCCCGCCGCCTGGGGCGGGAGAGCGCCGGGGTGGCGGTCAACCGGGGGAACGCCCCCAGGACCGCCTGCCTGCCCTGGAGCGGCCAGGCCGCCCGGGACCTGGACACCGGCCGCCGCTATCTGGCGGTGAACGGCGCCCTCTCCGTCAACGTGCCCCCTATGGGGGTGCTTCGGCTGGAGAGCTGCCCGGCCAAGGGTTGAAACAAGAAAAGATCGAGCCGGGGGGGGGACCACATATGGTGGTCCCCCTTTTCTGTTATTCTGTTTAATTTATATCA
>CAZAIF010000026.1:0-7607 GCA_964485125.1 uncultured Oscillospiraceae bacterium
CTTCTGGATCTCCAGGCAGGGCTGGGCCACCCCGGGGGTGTAGGCCAGGGACAGGTCCTCCTTGGTCTTGACGCTCATCTTGGGCACGATGGACAGCTTGCCGTGCCACTCGTAGTGCTTTTTCAGGGATTCCTCCGCATAATTCATGGCAAAAACCTCGCTTCTCTCTAAAATAATGCATTTAAAGCCATTATACCGGGACGCCGGAGATTTTACAAGGTGCGATTTCATGTTATAATGGGGGCCGGAACAGCCGCCCGGGGCCGCCCGCCCCGGGGAAAGGAGAACACTTAATGTACCAAGTCATTCTGTTCGACCTGGACGGCACCCTGACCGACCCGGGGGAGGGCATCACCAACTCGGTGGCCCACGCCCTGAAGCGGCTGGGCATCCGGCCTCCAGAGCGGGAGGCGCTCTACAAATTCATCGGCCCGCCCCTCTGCCAGTCCTTCATGGACTTCTACGGGCTGGACGAGAAAACCGCCCTGGAGGCGGTGGCCTTCTACCGGGAGTACTACCGGGAGAAGGGCATCTGGGAGAATAAGGTCTATGACGGCATCCCGGAGCTGCTGGCAGCGCTGCGCTCGGCGGGCAGAAAGCTGCTGGTGGCCACCTCCAAGCCAGAGGAGTTCGCCGTCCAGATCCTGGAGCACTTCGGCCTCTCCCCCTATTTCGCCTTTGTCTCCGGGGCCAGCATGGACTCCCGGCGGGTGCGCAAGGCCGACGTGATCGCCCGGGCCCTGGCGCACGAGAGGCTGTCCCCCGGGCCGGAGCTGGTCATGGCGGGGGACCGGGAGCACGACGTGCTGGGGGCCCGGGAGGCGGGGCTGGACTGCGTGGGGGTGCTCTTCGGCTACGGCGGCCGGGCCGAGCTGGAGGCGGCCGGGGCCGCCAAAATCGCCGCCACCGTCCCGGAGCTGGCGCGCATCCTGCTGGAGGGCGCGCCGTGAGCGGATGTACGCCGCCCACACCCCCGCCCCCCGCTCCGCCGGATGGCAGGGGCACCCGGACGACAGAGGGGCCTGCCGCCCGGCCCGGGAAACCCCCGGACGGATTTCCTGTTTACGAACGGGGGGAAATGCGCTAAAATAACGGTACGATTGTCGAAAGGAGGCGGCCCGCCATGGCCCGCGTGGAACTGAACCCCGAACCCATCGCCCTGAGCCCGGAGACGGTGGACAAGCTCATCGGCCTGGGCAGCGGCGAGGCCGCCCTGCTGTACTTATACCTGCTGCGCCGGGGCGGGGAGTTCTCCTCCCCCGCCGCCCAGAAGGCCCTGGGCTGGAACGCCGCCCAGGTGATGGGGGCCTTCCAGCGGCTGTGCGAGGCGGGGCTGGCCCAGGACGACATCCCCCCGGAGCGGAAAAACGCCCCCAAGCCCGAGGACTGCCCCGCCTACACCACCGAGGACATCACCGCCGAGCTCTCCGCCCCCCGCTCGGAGTTCAAGGGGCTGCTGGAGGAGATGGAGCGGCTGCTGGGCAAGAAGTGCTCGGTCACCGAGCTGCGCATCCTGCTGGAGCTCTACGACCACCTGGCCATGCCGGCGGCGGTGCTGCTGCTGCTGGCGGCCCGGATGCTGGAGGAGTCCCGGGACAAGTACGGCCCCGGGGGAAGGCCCCGGATGGGGGAGATCAAGGCCCGGGCCTACCAGTGGAAGCGCAGCGGCGTCGACACCCTGGAGGCGGCGGAGGCCTGGCTGAAGAAGCAGGACTACCTGCGCTCCCAGGAGGGGGCGCTGCTCCAGGCGGTGGGGATCACCGGCCGCCGGGCGGTGGAGGGGGAAAAACGCTTCCTCCACCAGTGGAGCGAGTGGGGCTTCGGCCCCGAGGCGGTGGGGATGGCCTACGAGCGCACCCTGCTGCGCACCGGCAGCATGAAGTGGCCCTACTGCAACGGCATCCTGCGCCGCTGGCACGAGAAGGGGGCCCACACCCCCGAGGAGATCAAAGCCGCCGAGCGCCCCGCCCGGGGCCAGAAGGGCCGGGGACAGCGCCCGCCCCAGGGCAGTCCCCAGCCGGGCCAAGCCGCCGGGGACGCCGGCGCCCAGGTGCCCAAAAACGCCCGGAAAAACGCCGAGTGGATGCGCCGGCTGCTGGAGGAAGCGGAGGGCCAGGGCTGACCGCCCCAGCCCGCCGCCCCGCCGGGATAAATGAGGTACACCGCCCCGGCACCGGCTGAGAGGAGACAACGAGCATGGCATATACATCCCAGATCATCCAACAGGCCACCGCCGAGCTGGAGCGCCGCCGGGGGGGCCACCAGGCCCGCCAGCGCCGGGTGCGGGAGCAGGTCTACCAGGCCCTGCCCCAGGTGAAGCAGATCGACGCCCAGCTCCGCTCCGGCATGCTGGCCCTGACCGCCGCCGCCTTTGACCACGGCACCGACCCGGCCCCCCGGGTGGCGGAGCTGCGGAAGCAGAACCAGGATCTCCAGGCCCGCCGCCGGGCGGCGCTGGAGCAGGGGGGCTTCCCCGCCGACTGCCTGGACGACAGGCCCCTGTGCCCCAAGTGCGGCGACCGGGGCTGGCGGGGCAGCGAGATGTGCGAGTGCCTCCAACAGCTGTGCGCCCAGGAACAGATCAGGAGCCTGTCCTCCCTGCTGGAGCTGGGGGACCAGCGCTTTGAGACCTTCTCACTGGACTGGTACTCCACCGAATACGACGACGAGCTGGGCATGTCCCCCCGGGATAACATGGTGCTGGTGGAGCGGGTGTGCCGCTCCTATGCGGAGAAGTTCGGCGCCTTCCCGGTGCGCAGCCTGTTCCTGACCGGGGCGCCGGGGCTGGGCAAAACCTTCCTGTCCGCCTGCATCGCCCGCGCCGTCAGCGAAAAGGGATTCAGCGTGGTCTATGACACGGCGGTGGCCATCTTCGCCAACTTCGAGGACGAAAAGTTCGGCCGGGGGGAGGAGGCCGGGGCGGCGGTGAGGCGCTATCTGTCCTGCGACCTGCTGATCCTGGACGACCTGGGCAGCGAGCTGACCTCCACCATGAGCCAGTCCTCCCTGTACACCCTGGTCAACACCCGGCTGATGGAGCGCCGCCACACGGTGATCTCCTCCAACCTGTCCCTGGAGGACATCCGGCAGCGCTACCTGCCCATGACCGCCTCCCGGCTGGAGGGGGAGTACCGGGAGCTCACCTTCGTGGGCCAGGACATCCGGGTGCTGCGGAAAAACGCCGCCACCTGAGGGGCGGCCCGGCCCGGCCAAAACTGCCCGCCGGAAAACCGACGGGCCTGAAACAAATAAACAGCCGCCCGGCGGCGCTGTCCCCGCAAAGGAGACGCGCCGCCGGGCGGTTTTCACTGTCTTTTCGGCCGGACGGCTCAGAGGATGACCGGCCCGTTCTCCGCCACATACTCCGGCCGGCCGTCCCTCCAGACCACGGTCAGGTCGCAGGGGACGTTCTGGCTGGGGTCCGGGTGGCCCTGCCACAGCCGGTAGAGGGCGGGCAGGAAGGCGGGCCAGCGGCCGGCCTCGTACTCGGCGTGGATGGCCCGCTCCTCGTCGGTGGGGTTGGCCTCGGGGCACTCCAGCACAAAGGCCGGGGGCATGGAGCACCGGGAGTTGAGCACCGAGGCGGTCAGGTGGTTGACCCCGCCGGGCACATCCTCCCACATGTGGATGGTGCAGTCGCAGAACTCATCTTTGTCGTTGAACACCCCCTCCACGATGACGTGGGACAGGCTCTGGGTGAAGGGGAACCAGCTCAGGTCCAGCCGGCGGATGACCACCCCGTCCCCGCCGAACACCGGCTTACCCGCCACCATGGCCTCGGAGATGCAGTGGGCGCTGTGGAGGAAGCCCACCTGGGAGGGGGCCTTGACCCAGCTGAACCGCTTGTGGGCCCCGGGGGCCCAGAGGTAATAGCCCTTCTCCATATTGGCCCACCACCAGTCCATCATCCCGGCGGTGACCCCGGCCAGGAAGTGCTGGCTCCAGGCCCCCAGCACGAAACCCCGCTCCGCGAAGGCGGGGGCGATCACCGGCTCCGGCAGTTCCGGGTCGGGCCGGGGGGCCGGGGTGAACTCGGGCAGGGGGACGTGGACGTTGTCCCGGATGGGCAGGCCGGTCTGGCCGGCGTTGGGCATGTAGTCTGTCATATAGCAGATTCTCCTTTAAAATAGAATTAGAAATGCGGAAAACTTCGTCAGGCCGCCGGCGGTTCGCCCCAACCCGGGGCGCTGGGCCGCGCTGCGGGAGAGAGGCGGCCTCCAGGGCGGCAGGGGGAAAACGCCCAGAACGGCGAAATCTGTTACTGCTCCCGGCCCCGCTTCTCCAGGGCGATCATCAGGGCGGCCACGTCCGCCGGGCTCACCCCGGAGATCCGGCTGGCCTGGCCCAGATTGAGGGGCCGGATCTTGTCCAGCTTCTCCCGGGCCTCCAGACGCAGCCCCTCCAGGTGGGCGTAGTCCAGATCCGGCGGCAGGGCGCGGCCCTCCAGCCGGTGGAACTCCTCCACCTGGCGCATCTGGCGGGCGATGTAGCCCTCGTATTTCAGGCGGATCTCCACCTGCTCCCGCACCAGCTTGTCCAGCGCCGGGCGGCCCGGGTCGAAGGGGGCCAGGTCGTCGTAGCTCACCCGGGGCCGGCGCAGCAGGCCGGCCAGCTTGGCGCCCCCCGCCTTGGGGGGCTGCTCCCCCCGGCGCTCCAGCATGGCCGCCAGGGCCGGGGTGGCCGCCGCGCCGGTGTGCTCCAGCCGGTCCATCTCCCGCTCCACGGCGGCGTATTTCTCCCGCACCGCCTGATAGGTCGCCTCGTCCACCAGCCCGATCCGGCGGCCGATGGGGGTCAGGCGCTGGTCGGCGTTGTCCTGGCGGTGGATGAGCCGGTACTCGGTGCGGGAGGTCATCATCCGGTAGGGCTCCTGGGTGCCCTTGGTCACCAGGTCGTCGATGAGCACCCCGATGTAGCCGTCGCTGCGGCGGAGGATAAGGGGCTCCCGCCCCAGCAGCTTCAGGGCGGCGTTGACCCCGGCCACAAAGCCCTGGGCCGCCGCCTCCTCGTAGCCGGAGGAGCCGTTGAACTGGCCCGCCCCGTAGAGGCCGGGCACCGCCTTGCACTCCAGGGTGGGCAGCAGCTGGGTGGGGTCGGCGCAGTCGTACTCGATGGCGTAGGCGCACCGGGTCATCTCGGCCCGCTCCAGCCCGGGCACCGAGTGGAGCATCTCGATCTGCACGTCCTCGGGCAGGGAGGAGGAGAAGCCCTGGATGTAGAGCTCCTCGGTCTCCAGGCCCATGGGCTCGATGAAGAGCTGGTGGCGCTCCTTGTCCGGGAAGCGGACGATCTTGGTCTCGATGGAGGGGCAGTAGCGGGGGCCGGTGGAGGCGATGGTGCCGTCGTAGAGGGGGCTGCGGTCCAGGTTGGCGCGGATGATCTCATGGGTGCGCTCCGTCGTGTAGGTCAGGTAGCACACCGCCCGGTTCTCCGGGGCCTTCTCTGTGGAGAAGGAGAAGGGCGCCGGGTCCGCGTCCCCCTCCTGGAGCTCCATTTTCGTGAAGTCCACGCTGCGCCGGTTGACCCGGGGCGGGGTGCCGGTCTTGAAGCGGCGCAGGGAGAGGCCCAGCCGCCCCAGGCGCCCGGCCAGCGGCCCGGCGGCCTGAAGCCCGTCGGGCCCCGAGTCCCGGACCACCTCCCCCACGATGGTGCGTCCCCGGAGATAGGTGCCGGTGGCAATGATACAGGCCCGCACCCGGAACACCGCCCCGGTGGCGGTGACCACGGCGGAGACCGCCCCGCCCTCGGTCAGGATGTCCACCACCTCGGCCTGGCGCAGGAAGAGGTTTTCCTGCCGCTCCAGGGTGTGCTTCATGACCTCCTGGTAGCGCCGCCGGTCGGCCTGGGCCCGGAGGGAGTGGACGGCGGGGCCCTTGCCCCGGTTCAGCAGCCGGTACTGGATGCAGGCCTTGTCGGCGGCCCTGCCCATCTCGCCCCCCAGGGCGTCCAGCTCCCGGACCAGGTGGCCCTTGCCGGTGCCGCCGATGGCCGGGTTGCAGGGCATGTTGCCCACCGCGTCCAGGTTGACGGTGAAGCACAGGGTCTTCAGGCCCAGCCGGGCCCCGGCCAGGGCCGCCTCGATGCCGGCGTGCCCGGCGCCGATCACGGCGATGTCATAGGTTCCCGCGTCGTATCCCATAGCAATCAATCCCTCACTGTCTCCCCTGGCCCGGGGCATTTTCCCCATCGCCCGGCGGAAAAGATCCTTCGCCGCTGCGCTCCTCAGGATGACAGGGGCCCGGGCCGGGGAGTACGGACTCTCATTTTATTTTTCTCTATTATAGCACATTCCCCCGGCCAGCGCCACCCACCGCCCTCCGTCTCCGCAGTCTGGTACAGGCAGCTGCCCCCGGCCGCCCGGCCAGCCCATACCCGCCAAGAGACAGGGAAAGCCCCGGAGCGAAACGCTCCGGGGCTCAGTCTGTCCAAAAGGCGGGGTCTCTTCTCTGCCCGGCAGGGAAACGGGGGCCGGCCCGGCCCGGGTGCGGCCCAGCCCAGTGGGCACAGTGGGCAAAAAGTGACAGAACAGGGCGAAAACGGTCAAAAATGCTTCGAAACAGAAGTTGTTTCCACTTTTTTGAGATTCTTAATCGAATCTCAATTGATGTGTCATTGCCTGCCGGAGGCTTTTATGATAAAGTAGACGGCGAGAGAATTCTGAGGTGATCTGATTATGAAGCGAGCGCTGAGCCTGTTTCTCATCCTTTGTCTGGCCCTGTGCCTGGCCGGCTGCATGTCCCCGGAGGAGCGCCAGGCCCGGAAGGAGGCCCTGAACGCCCTGAGCGGCGGGGAGAGCGAATACAGCCTGTCCACCGGCGCCACCATGGACACCATGGAGGTGTTCAATGAGAAGAACATTGTGGTGGCCGTGGCGGGCATCACCGGCACCCCGGAGGATCCCCGGCTCAAGCTGGCCGTCCGCAACGGCAGCCGGAAGGCCATCTCCATCTTGGTGAGGCGCCTGGTGATCAACGGCTGGGAGCTGGACGCCCTGTCCGACATGGAGCAGATCGAGCCCCACTCCGTCACCATGGGCACCGTGGAGAGCTTTGACGACGTCACCCTATGCGGCATCACCGATGTGGAGACGGTGGAACTGGAGTTCGAAATCTACGACGAGGACTACAACACCCTGGCCGGGGTGAGCTGTTACAGTACCACCTCCGCCGGCGACGGCCTGGAGGAGGACTTCACCCCGCCCGAGGGGGTCACCCTGCTGGATCAGGACGGGGTGCTGGTCCGGGCCACCGGCCTGCACAGCTCGGACTCCGGCTCCTGGCTCATCCTCTATCTGGAGAACACCACCAACCGGGACGTGGCCATCACCGCCGAGCGGGCCCGCTGCAACGGGGAGCCGGTGGAGCTGTGGCTGTATGAGCGGGTCAGCCCGGGCTGCCGCCGGATGGTGTACGAGTGGATCTACACCGAGGACGACTATCAAAATCTGATGATGTCGGATCAGGACGAGCTCTCCTTCCAGCTGGAGGTGGAGGACTGGGAGACCGGCATCTACATCCAGGACACCCAGGTGTCCCTGTCCCCGGACCAGTTCTGACCCGCCCCGGCGGTGTGCGCAGCGGCCTGTCCGCCGCCCGGTGCGCCGCCCC
>CAZAIF010000026.1:7707-10182 GCA_964485125.1 uncultured Oscillospiraceae bacterium
GCCGCCCCTCCCGCCCGGAGGGGCGGCCTTTTGTCCCGTTTTTAACCCTTTTGGCCCTGTTTCCCAGGAAATAGAGCCAAAATAATACAAATTTCGACATTTGAAAAATACAAACCATTTCCCGCCCTTGCCGCCGGTTTTTCAAAAGACCGGCGGCTTTTTTTGCGTTCCCCGACGGTTTTCCCCTTTTCACAATTTCCATTATTTGGTAATTTATGGTAAGAAAGAGGTGATGCCTATGACCGCAAAAAAACGCAGCGGCCTGTTTGACAGCCAGCGGGTGCTTTACCTGCCGGCGAATCTGATCGTCCCCAACCCCAGCCAGCCCCGAACCATGTTCGTCCGGGAGGGGCTGGAGGAGCTGGCGGACTCCATCGCGGAGCACGGCATCCTCCAGCCCCTGTCGGTGCGCCAGGTCCGGGGGCGCTATCAGCTGATCTCCGGGGAGCGGCGGCTCCGGGCGGCCAGGATGGTGGGGCTGGCCACGGTGCCCTGCATCCTGGTGGAGGCCGACGACACGGAATCCGCCCTGCTGGCCCTGGTGGAGAACCTCCAGCGCCGGGACCTGGACTTTCTGGAGGAGGCGGTGGCCCTGCGGCGGCTGATCGTCCAGCACGGCCTGAGCCAGGAGGAGGCCGCCCGCAAGGTGGGCAAGAGCCAGTCCGCCGTGGCCAACAAGCTGCGGCTGCTGAAGCTGGCCCCGGAGGTGCTGGAGGCGGTGAAGGAGGGCGGGCTCTCGGAGCGCCACGCCCGCAGCCTTCTGCGGCTGCCCCCGGAGCGGCGGCTGGAGGCCGCCCGGTACATGGCCCAGAACCAGCTCACCGTGGCCAAGGCGGAGGCCTATGTGGAAAAGCTGATCTCTCCCCCGCCGCCCCCGGCCCCCCAGCCGGTGAAGAAGCAGCCGGTGTACCGCATCCGGGACGTGCGCTTTTTCCTGAACACCATCGACCGCTCGGTGCGGCTGATGCAGTCCGCCGGGGTCCAGGCCACCAGCCAGCAGGACAAGAAGGACGGGGTGCTCACCCTGACGGTGCGCATCCCGGTGGGGGACAACAACCTCTGAGCGTTTCCCTGTTTTCCCGCTTTTCTCCCTATGTCCATTTTTATCCCCTTTTAAGGCGGCCTTCATTGCATTTTGACCCATCCTGTGCTAAGGTTAAACCAGCTTTGCAACCAAAGAGAGAGGAGCGGATGATCGTGATGACCGACCAGGAGAGACGGCAGATATTCGACCTGCTTCGACAGGCCTTTCCCGCCGGCGGCCCCATCCCCCTGGAGGCGGCGGGGGCGGCCCTGGAACAGGCGGGGGTGTCCTGGAATGCCCTGGGCTTTCCCACCCTCCGGCAGCTGTTGGAGGAGATGGGGGATCTGGTAGCGCTGGAGGAGCGCTCCCAGGGCGCGGAGGACGGCGGCCCGGCCCGCTGGACCCTCACCCTGGGCCCGGCGGAGGACGGGACGCCGGAGCCGGAGGAGGACGGCCCGGGCCGCTGTGAGCTGACCCAGGCGGACCGGAAGGCGGTCTACCGCATCCTGTGGGAGCACTACCCGGTCCACTTCCACATCCCCTTCACCGACGCCGCCCCCACCCTGGCCAGGTACGGCTACACCCCGGCCCGGTTCTATGTGGGGGCCGGGAAGCCCAAGCTCCACATGCTGCTGGAGCCCCTGGGGGACTGGGTGGAGCTCTACACCGCCGAGAGCGGGGTGTGCTATCTGTCCCTGGTGGAGGCGCCCGAGGCTCTGGAGGGGGCGCCCTCCTTTTCCGGCAAGCGGGCCGGGCTGGCCGAGGAGGACCGGGCCCGGATCTGCCGCTGTCTGGCCGAGACCTACGCCCCGGGGGAGCCGGTGTCGGTGATGGCCCTGGGCAGCACCCTGGCCCGGCACCAGATCGACCTGCACGAATTGGGCTTCTCCCGCACCGCCCGGCTGCTGCCCTGCCTGCTGGGGGACCTTTCCCAGGCCGAGCCCCCCGCCGGGGCGGAGCCCGGCCAGGGCTATGTGCGGCTGGAGCCCTCCATCCTGCGCTATCTGCCCCAGGAGGAGCAGACGGTCTCCCCCGCCTCCCCCGACCTGCCCGGCCCGGAGCAGGCCCGGAAAAGCCCCGGCCCGGAGTCCTCCCCGGCCCCGGAGCAGGAGGCCGCCCCGGCGAAGGAGCGGGCGGAACCCGCCCCGGAGCGAAAACCCCCGGAGCGCTGGCAGGGGGGCGTGTACTTCCACCCCAAGACCCAGGCCATCCTGGCCGGGTTTTTGGGCCGGTCCGCCCTGAGCCAGGAGCAGCTCGCCCAGATCGCCCGGGACTACGACCGGGCCCAGGCGGCGGGGCGGCTCCGGTGGCTGCCGGAAAAGCAGTGCTACACCTGCCCCCTGTCCCTGCGGACGCCGGATGGCCGGTACACCCTGCTGTCCATCAAGGTCAACGGCTTCCCCGGCGGGCTCCCCTGGCGGGTCAGCTTCGTGGGCTTCCGCCGCCCGGAG
>CAZAIF010000026.1:10282-15448 GCA_964485125.1 uncultured Oscillospiraceae bacterium
CGGAGCGCCCCCGTCTCTTCGGAGGAAAACGCCCCCGCCCCGGCGGACGGGGAGCCCCCGGCGGGGGTGGAGGCCAGCGCCGCCGAGATCACCGCCCCCGCCCTCAGCCGGCTGTCGGACCGGGATAAACTGGAAATTTACAGCTGCCTGCTCCCCCTCAACCCGGCGGGGGTGCCGGTGCTGCTCAGCGTGGCCAGCTCCGCCCTGGCCAACCAGGGGATCACCCCCCAGCGCTACGGCTACGCCCGGGTACTCCAGCTGTTCAGCGACATGCCGGAATACTTCCGCATCTCCTCGGTGCGGCCCCACCCGGACGCCCCCCTGGTCTACTCCATCACCCTGCTGCCCCTGCCCGGGGCGGGAGAATCCCCCCGGCCGGTGGAGGACCAGGCCGCCGGGGACCGGCCCCCCTTCGCCATGACCGAGCGCACCATCGCCTTCCCCCGTTCCCAGCAGGGCTATCTGGCCCGCTGGCTCAACGGCCCCCAGGGGGAGGAGACCCTGACCGAGGAGCAGATCAGCGAGTTTCAGACCAGCTATGCCGCCGCCGTGGCCGCGGGGGAGCTGGTCTACGACCCGGCCTATCACTGCTACCGCTTCCCCCTGTCCCTGGTGGCCCGGGACGGCAGGGCGCTGCGGGCCACCATCAAGCGCTCCGACCGGCCCACGCCTCCGGCCTGGTACGTCAGCTTCATCGAAAAGTGCGCCGCCCGGGGAGTGAAGCCCGGGGACAAGCTGAAGCAGTTCGCCTATCTGGGTCCGGAGCAGGAGTTCCTCTCCAAGCTGGCCCAGTGCTCCGAGCCGGAGCCCTGGAGCTTCCGCAGCGATCGGCAGGACTACGCCATCCTCTGGAACTACATCGCCTACACCTTCTACCGGCTGGACTACGAGGGCAAGGTGTACATTGACCCCAGCGGGGAGTTCGCCGCCTTCAACACCGGCCTGCTCAGCCGCCGGTTCGGGGAGGACGTGCTGGCCTACTTCGAGCCCAACACCGTCCCCGGCGGCCCCAAGTGGAGGTTCGTCTGCTTCTGCTCCACCACCAACGAGGCCGCCACCGCCGCCGAGCGCCGGGCGGTCACCCTGCTGGCCCCCCTGGACCTGGCCCTGCCCCAGTACTTCTCCAGCCTCTACGACACCATGTTTGACCCCAACTCCAGGCTGGAGTGCAACTTCATGCACATCGTCCGGGACAACCTGCACCGGTTCCCCATGGGCTGGCTCCACAAGCAGTGCGACGACCACCGGCGCACCCGGCTGCTGCTGGCGGACATCGAGGCGGAGCGGGCCCGGCAGCGGGCGCTGGAGGCCCAGGGGGACGGGGACGGGGCGGAGGCGTGCCGCCAGCGGGTCAAGCAGGGCTTTCTCACCCTGGGGGAGGCCATCACCGACGAGGAGGACGAGGCCATGTGCGACCTGCTGATGGACATGAAGGACCTGTTCGAAAGCGCCGTCAACCGCACCCTGGACCTGTGCCGCCGCAACTTCAAGCTGGCCATCCCCTGCTACTTCCCCACCCGGAACATTATGAGCATGCTGCTGCCCATCTCCTTCTCCCGGCGGAAGAACGGGGCCCCCTGCATGGCCCTGGTGGCGGAGCGGCAGAAGAACGGGGTGTACCTGGGACGCACCGTGCTGACCATGGACCGGGCCTATATCGACGCCCGGCTGCTCTGCCGGCCCAGCAGCGAGTGGCTGGACACCGGAGTGATCCGCGCCCAGCTGGCCGGGGATCAGGAGGGCTGATCCCTGTCACCAACCCGCCGGTCGGAGGATGTTTCACGTGAAACATCCTCCGACCTTTCTCTCCCCTTTTCTACCGGAAAAATCTATTTGTTTCACGTGAAACACCGCCTTTTTCCTTGCAATCTAGCGGGCGCTACATTATAATAGAAAGTGCGCGCGGGACTGGGGCTTCTCCCGTCCCGGGGCGCTCACTTTTTCCCATTCAGGAGGATTCCCGGCATGGCTGCAAGACGCATCGTAGTGGCAAACCAAAAGGGCGGCGTGGGCAAGACCACCACCGCCGTCAACCTGGCCGCCGCCCTGCACGGGGCGGGGAAACGGGTGCTGCTGGTGGACTTCGATCCCCAGGGCAACGCCACCTCGGGCTTTGGGGTGGACAAAAACGCCGCCCCCAGCGTCTACGACGTCATCATCGGGGACGTCCCCTGTGAAAAGGCCATTGTGACCACCCCCTACGGGGACCTGCTCCCCTCCAACAAGGCCCTGGCCGGGGCCGCCATCGAGCTGGTGGACATGGAGCGCCGGGAGTTTTTGCTCTCCGACGCCCTGGACCAGGTGGAGGAGCGCTACGACTTTATCTTCATCGACTGCCCCCCCTCCCTGGAGCTGCTCACCCTGAACGGCATCGTGGCCGCCCACAGCGTGCTCATCCCGGTCCAGTGCGAGTACTACGCCCTGGAGGGGCTCAGCGACCTGATGAGCACCCTGCGGCTGGTGAAGCGGCGGCTCAACCCGGAGATCGGGGTGGAGGGGGTGCTGCTGACCATGTACAATGGCCGCACCAACCTGTCTATCCAGGTGTCCGAGGAGGTCAAGCGCCACTTTAAGGGCCAGGTCTACGCCACGGTGATCCCCCGGAACACCCGGCTGGCGGAGGCCCCCAGCCACGGCAAGCCGGTGACCGCCTACGACAGGTGGAGCAAGGGGGCCGAGGCCTACCAGGCTCTGGCCGCCGAGCTGCTGGAGCGGACGACGGAAAAGAGGTAATTTCCCTTGCGTCAAAACGACGGCGCTCCCCGGCTCCGGGAGAGCTACGGCGCCGACCGAATCCCCATGGAGCTGATGTTCTGACCCCAGGGGCTGGCGCTCCGCAACCCGACACCTCCGGCGGCTGATCCGCTGCAAGGGCCAAGCTGCTCCTGATCACCGCCGCCAAGCAGATGACCCTCCTGACCCCGGCGGATCTGGAGCGGTATCCGGGCCTGCCGGACTACCTGAGGGCCAAGTGCCCCGGGGCCAAGCGGAAGGACTTTTGATTTTTCTCCTGTTTCACGTGAAACATTCCCCCCTCGCGGGGCCGAATACACCGAAAAAGCACCCAAGAAAGGAAGCATCTATGGCAAAGAAACGTGAATCCGGCCTGGGCCGGGGGCTGGACGCCCTGATCGGGGGCGGCGCCGCCTCCCTGCTGGAGGACAGCGAGGGGGGCGGGGTGACCATGCTGCCCATCGCCAAGGTGGAGGCCAACGCCGCCCAGCCCCGGAAGCAGTTTGACGCCGAGGGCATCGACGCCCTGGCCGACAGCATCGCCACCCACGGCATTTTGCAGCCCATCACCGTCCGCCGCCTGCCCTCGGGCTACTATCAGATCATCTCCGGGGAGCGGCGCTGGCGGGCCGCCCGGCAGGCGGGGCTCCACGAGGTGCCGGTCCTCATCATCGAGGCCGACGACCGGAAGGTGATGGAGCTCTCCCTGATCGAGAACCTCCAGCGGGAGGACCTGAACCCCATGGAGGAGGCCGCCGGATACCAGCGGCTGATGGCCGACTTCGGCCTGACCCAGGAGGAGTGCGCCGAGCGGGTGGGCAAATCCCGCAGCGCCGTGGCCAACGCCCTGCGGCTGTTGAACCTGCCCGAGCCCATCCAGGCCATGGTGGAGGACGGCCGGCTCACCGCCGGCCACGCCCGGTGCCTGGTGGCGGTGGGAGATCCCGCCCTCCAGCAGAAAATCGCCGAGAAGGTGGCCGGGGAGGAGCTCTCCGTCCGCCAGACCGAGCAGCTGGTCAAGCAGCTCACCCGGCCCGCCCGGGAGCCCAAGGCCCCGAAAGCCGACCCCCTGGGGGTGGACTACGCCGCCGTGGCCGCCAAGGAGCTGGGGGACAAGCTGGGCCGCAAGGTCAAGATTGTCACCGGCCGCCGGAAGGGCAGGCTGGAGCTGGAGTACTACGGCGTGGACGACCTGAACGGCCTGCTGGAGGAGCTCGCCCGGCTCAAGCGCCGCCAGGGCTGAGGGCCGGGAAACCGAATCAGAGCGCAACCATTCACTTTTCAATAGAACGAGGAGAGAATATCCATGTTGGACATCAAATTCATCCGGGACAACCCGGAGGTGGTCAAGCAGAACATCCGCAACAAGTTCCAGGAGGAGAAGCTGCCCCTGGTGGACCAGGTCATCGACCTGTACGCCCGGCAGCTGGAGGCCAAGCAGGGGGCCGAGGCCCTCCAGGCCAACCGGAACGCCCTGTCCAAGCAGATCGGCGCCCTGAAGGGCAGGGCCAAGAAGGAGCCGGAGCAGGCCGCCCAGTACGAAGCCCAGGCCGCCGCCCTCCAGGAGCAGGTGGTCCGGGAGGCCCAGGAGCGGGAGACCCTGGAGAAGCAGGCCGCCGAGCTGGCCGCCCAGGTCCGGGAGATCCTGCTGAAGATCCCCAACATCATCGACCCCAGCGTGCCCATCGGCCCCGACGACTCCTGCAACGTGGAGGTCCAGCGCTTCGGGGAGCCCAAGACGCCCGGCTTTGAGGTGCCCTATCACGCCGACATCATGGCCGCCTTCAACGGCCTGGACCTCACCAGCGCCCGGCGGGTCAGCGGCACCGGCTTCTACTACCTGCTGGGGGACATCGCCCGGCTCCACGAGGCGGTGCTGGCCTACGCCCGGGACTTCATGATCGGGAAGGGCTTCACCTATGTGATCCCCCCCTATATGATCCGGGGGGAGATGGTGGAGGGGGTCATGTCCTTCCCCGAGATGGACGCCATGATGTACAAAATTGAGGACCCGGACAACAAGGACCCCAAGAACAGCCTCTACCTGATCGGCACCAGCGAGCACTCCATGATCGCCCGGTTCAACGGCCAGATCCTCCCCGAGGAGGCCCTGCCCCTGACCCTGACCTCCTACTCCCCCTGCTTCCGCAAGGAGAAGGGCTCCCACGGCCTGGAGGAACGGGGCGTCTACCGCATCCACCAGTTCGAGAAGCAGGAGATGATCGTCATCTGCCGCCCCGAGGAGAGCATGGACTGGTACGAAAAGCTGTGGCGGTACTCGGTGGAGCTGTTCCGCTCCCTGGACATCCCGGTGCGCCAGCTGGAGTGCTGCTCCGGCGACCTGGCCGACCTGAAGGTCAAAAGCTGCGACATCGAGGCCTGGTCCCCCCGGCAGCAGAAGTACTTCGAGGTGTGCTCCTGCTCCAACCTGGG
>CAZAIF010000027.1:0-14771 GCA_964485125.1 uncultured Oscillospiraceae bacterium
ACAAATTCAAACTGTTCTCGATTTTCTGCGTTCTTTACCAGCATGTTTATCACCCTTTTCCATCATACCGCATTTTTCTCTCATATGCGAGAAAAAGGCCACCTTTCGATGACCTTTTTCGACAGGCTGCGCCCAGACTTTCGCAAAAGCCTGGGCGTTGCTATTTTAATTTTCTTCCAGCAGGGCGATGAACTCCGCCTCGGTCAGCACCGGGACGCCCAGGGAGTGGGCCTTGGTCAGCTTGCTGCCGGCGGCCTCCCCGGCCACCACATAGCTGGTCTTCTTGGACACGGAGCCTGACGCCTTGCCCCCCTGGGCGGTGATGGCCGCCTCGGCCTCCTTGCGGCTGAAGTGCTCCAGGGTGCCGGTGACCACGAAGGTCTTGCCCGTCAGCTTGGTGCCCACCGGGGTCTCGGCGCTCTCAAAGCTCACCCCCGCCTCCCGGAGGGCGCGGATCAGGTGCTGGGCCTGGGGGCTTGCGAACCAGTGAACCAGATAGTCGGCGGTGATGGCCCCCACGTCGTTGACGGCGGTGAGCTCCTCCTGGGTGGCCTCCATCAGCTGGTCCAGCGTCCCGAACTGGCGGGCGAGGACCTGGGCCGCCTTCTGGCCCACCTGGCGAATGCCGAATGCGAAGAGCAGCCGGGCCATGCCCCGGGATTTGGAGCGCTCAATGGCGGCAATCAGGTTCTCCGCCGACTTCTTGCCCATCCGCTCCAGGGGCTCCACCTGCTCCGCCCTCAGGTGGTACAGGTCCGCCGGGGTCTTGACCAGACCGGCGTTGACCAGGGCCTCCACCGCGGCGGGGCCCAGCCCCTCGATGTCCATGGCGTCCCGGGAGGCGAAGTGGGTCAGATTGCGCAGCAGCTGGGCCGGGCACTCGGCGCCGGTACAGCGGATGGCCGCCCCGTCCGGGTCCCGGCGCACCGGGGCGCCGCAGACGGGACAGACCGACGGGATGTGATAGGGCGCCGCCTCCGGGGGGCGCCGCTCCAGCACCACTGAGACGATCTCCGGGATGATCTCCCCTGCCTTCTGGACAATGACCGTGTCCCCGATGCGGATGTCCTTCTCGGTGATGAAATCCTGGTTGTGGAGGGTGGCGCTGGTCACCGTGGTGCCCGCCAGCCGCACCGGCGCCAGGCGGGCCTTCGGCGTGAGCACCCCGGTGCGGCCCACCTGGATCAGAATGTCCTGGACCACCGAAGGCTTCTGCTCCGGGGGATACTTGTAGGCTGCGGCCCAGCGGGGAAATTTGGCGGTGCTGCCGAAGGCGGCCCGGGCGGCCAGGTCGTCCAGCTTGACGCAGGCCCCGTCGATGTCAAAGGCGAACTGCTCCCGCTCCTCCCCCATCCGGTGGATGCAGGAGAGGATCTCCTCCCCGGTGCGGCACAGGGTGCGGGGGATCACCTTGAAGCGCAGGGACTCCAGCCAGTCCAGGGCGGCGCTGTCGGTGGCGAAGGGCTCCCGCCCCTCCATGAGCTGGATGTTGAAGATCTGCACGTCCAGCCGGCGGCGGGCCGCCACTTTTGGGTCCTGCTGGCGCAGGGAGCCGGCAGCCCCGTTGCGGGGGTTGGCCAGCAGGTTCTCCCCGTCCAGCTCCCGCTGGGCGTTGATGGCGTGGAACACCTTCTTGGGCATGAACACCTCGCCCCGGACGATGAGCCGCTCCGGCGCCCCCTCCAGCCGGACCGGGATGGACTTGATGGTGCGCAGGTTCTCGGTCACGTCCTCCCCGGTCTGGCCGTCCCCCCGGGTGGCCCCCCGGACAAAGACGCCGTTCTCATACTCCAGGGCCACGGACAGGCCGTCCACCTTGGGCTCCACCACAAAGACCGGCTCCTCCGTCCCCTGGGAGATCCGGGCCACGAAGTCCAGCATCTCCCCGTCGGAGAACACGTCCTGGAGGGACTCCAGGGGGACCGGATGGGGCACCGGGACAAAGCTGGTCAGGACCTCGCCCCCCACCCGCTGGGTGGGGGAGTCCGGGGTGACCGCCTCGGGGTGCTTCGCCTCCAGCTCCTCCAGTCGGCGCAGGGCGCGGTCGTATTCGTAGTCGGGCACGGTGGGGGCATCCAGCACATAGTACTGATAGTTCCACTCGTTGAGCTGTCTCCGCAGCCCTTCGATCTGCTCCAGTTCATCCATATCCGGTCCTCATTCCTCGTCTGTGGTCAGGTAGTAATAGGTGGTATCCTCCCCGGACGTTTTCTGCTCAAAGACGCCGTAGCTGTCGGGCACCCGGCCCAGCAGCACCGTCTCCGCCAGGATTATCCGGGTCTCGGAGGTATAGGTATAGATCCCTCCGGGCAGCAGCAGGCTCAGGTCGGCGGTGACCGTGAGCACCACCCGGTGCAGGGTCTGGTTGATGCCCTGGTCAAAAAACTCGTTGTTGAACTCAGCGGAGATATTGCCCACGGTCTGAACCACCACCGTGATGGTGGGCCCCCGCCCGCTGAACAGCAGCCCGGGCAGCAGGCTGCCCAGGGACACCTCTACCTGCTCGGCAATCAGGCTGTTGTCAAACTCCTGGGCCACGTCAGTGGTGATGGTGTTCTGCAGCAGGGCCAGCCGGGCCATGTCGGTCTGGAGGGCGGCGATGTTGCCCTCCGCGTCGTACTGGATGGTGCAGATGGTGTCGTAGGTCAGCCCCTCGTCGGCCAGCTCCGCGTTGACCACGTCGCAGATCTGGCTGGAGATCTGGTTGGATAGGTGGTCGGAGACGATGGTGACGATGTCCGGGCGGATCCGGGCGTTAAAAA
Organism: uncultured Oscillospiraceae bacterium; assembly: GCA_964485125.1. Lineage (GTDB taxonomy): Bacteria > Bacillota > Clostridia > Oscillospirales > Oscillospiraceae > UMGS1766. The sequence continues at coordinate 2,763 of CAZAIF010000027.1, forward strand.
AGTGGATGGTCAACCCGCCCAGCAGCAGCCCGGCGCAGACGCTGACCAAAAGCTGCCGCCGGACGGAACCCCGCCGGGGCGGTCTGGGCTTTCTTCTCATAGCAATACCACTCCCCCACCCATTCTATGTGGGAGCGGCCCGTCCGGTTCCCCCGCCGGGCGCGGCTTTACCGCTTTACTGTCTCAGCAGCTCCTGGGCGGCCAGCAGGATGCCGGTCTTGCCCGACTCATAGGTCAGGCCCCCCTGGAGGTAGACGGTGTAGGGGGGGCGCATGGGAGCGTCGGCGGAGAGCTCGATGGAGGAGCCCTGGATGAAGGCCCCAGCTGCCATGATGACCTGGTCGTCGTAGCCGGGCATATCCCAAGGCTCCGGGGTGACATAGGAGTCCACCGGGGAGCCGCTCTGGATGCCCTTGCAGAACTTGCGCACCGCCTCGGGGGTGTGCAGGGAGATCATCTGAATGATGTCGTGGCGCACGTCGGTGCTGCGGGGCTCGGTGTCGTAGCCCATCAGCTCCATCAGCCGGGCGGCGAACACGGCGGTCTTGACCGCCTGGGCCACGGTGTGGGGGGCCAGGAACAGCCCCTGGTAGAGCAGCCGGTTCTGGCCCAGGGTGCAGCCGCACTCGGCCCCGATGCCCGGGGTGGTCAGCCGCTGGGCGGCCCCCTCGATCAGGTCGGCCCGGCCGGCGAGATAGCCCCCGGTGGGGGCCAGGCCGCCCCCGGGGTTTTTGATGAGGGAGCCCACCACCAGGTCGGCCCCCACCTGGGTGGGCTCCAGGGTCTCCACGAACTCGCCGTAACAGTTGTCCACCAGCACGGCGGCCTCCGGGTTGTTGTCCTTGACGATTTGGGCCAGCTCCCCGATCTCGGAGACCGACAGGGTGGCCCGGGTGGAGTAGCCCTTGGAGCGCTGGATGACCACCGCCTTCACCGACGGATCCCGGACCGCCCGGGCCAGCCCCTCCCGGTCCGGGGCGTTGTCCTTCAGGGCCACCTCTTTATACCGGATGCCGTAGTCCAGCAGGGTGCCCCGGGCGTGCCCGGCGGTGCCGATGACGCTCTGGAGGGTGTCATAGGGGGCGCCCACGGCGTAGACCAGGGTGTCCCCGGGCATCAGCGCCCCGAAGAGGGCGCAGGCGATGGCGTGGGTGCCGTTGACAAACTGGATGCGCACCAGGGCGGCCTCGGCACCAAAGATGTCGGCGTAGATCTTGTCCAGCTGGTCCCGGCCCAGGTCGTCGTAGCCGTAGCCGGTGGTGCCGGCGAAGTAGCCCTCCGCCACCCGGTGGCGCTGGAAGGCGGACAAAACCTTGCGGGTGTTCTCCTCGGCGATGGCGTCGATCCGGGCGAACTGCTCCCCCAGCCCCTCCTGGGCCCGCCCGGCCAGGGCCAGCACCTGCTCAGAAAGTTCCAGGCTCATGCCCCGGTAAACTCACTTTCCGCCAGCGCGGCCACCAGCCGGGCGCTGAGCTCGATGTCCTCCAGGGCGCAGACCTCCACCGGGGCGTGGGTGTAGCGGCAGGGGATGCTGATGCCGCCGGCCCAGACGCCGCTCCGGGTGGGCTGGATGGCGCCGGCGTCGGTGCCGCCGGAGCGGAGGATGTCCTGCTGGACCGGGATGTTCCGCTCCCCGGCCACCCGGTTCATCCAGGCGACCACCTGGGGCTGGCAGATGACGGAGCTGTCCATCACCTTGACCCCCGGGCCCTTGCCCAGCACCGAGGAGCAGTTGTGGGCCGCCCCCAGCAGGTCGTCGGACATGGTCACGTCCACGGCGATGCCCACGTCCGGGTCCACCTCATAGGCGGCGGGCCTGGCCCCCCGGAGGCCCACCTCCTCCTGGGTGGAGAAGACGAACCAGAGGTCGTTGGCGGGCTTCTTGATCTGCTCCAGGGCGGCGATCAGGGCGGCGCAGCCGGATCGGTTGTCCAGGTACCTGGAGAACACCCGGCCGTTCTGGAGCCAGGTGGGGGCGTCATAGACGGCCACATCTCCCAGCTGGACCAGCTGCTCCGCCTCCTGGCGGCTCCGGGCGCCGATGTCGATACAGAAGTCGTCCAGCTTGACCGACTTCTCCTCCTTGTCCTCGGGCAGGGCGATCACGCCCCGCACCCCGTTCTGGAACACCACGCTCTGGCGGCGGATGTCCCTGTCGGGCAGCCAGCCCAGGCTGCCGAAGCGGAGGTAGCCCTCCTTCTCGATGTGGGTGACCACCAGGCCGATGCTGTCCATGTGGGCGGAGAACATCAGCTTTTTCCCCGGCCCCTTTCTGTGGACGATCAGGTTGCCCATGGCGTCCACCCGGCACTCATCCCCATAGGGGGCGATCAGCCGGGAGATCTTCTCTCTCACCCCGCCCTCACAGCCGGAGGGGCCGAAGGCGCCGGTGAGCTCTTGCAGCAGTTCAAACAGTTCCATTTTTTCCATTCTCCTCTGCCACCGCCCGGATAAACAGGCGGGCAAGTTTCAGCATATTCTCGCAGTCGGCGATGGACGCCGTGCTGGAGGGGGTGTGGATGTTGCGCACGGCGGCGGCAATGCCTGCCGCCCGGACGCCGGAGCGGCTGCGCTGGATGGTCCGGGCATCGGTGCCCCCCGCCACCCGGTGCTTGGTCTGCCAGGGGATGTTGTGCTCCCCGGCCAGGCGGCGCAGCAGCTCGAAGAGCCCCCGGTCGTAGATGGTGCCCCCGTCCATAAAGGGGATCACCGGGCCCCTGCCCGGGGCGCAGACGGTCATATGCTCCGGGGTGCCCGGGATGTCGGCGGCGGTGGTGCCCTCCACTACCAGGGCGATCTCCGGACGGACCGAGAAGGCGTAGCCGAAGGCCCCCCGGGTGCCCACCTCCTCCTGGGCGGAGAAGACGAAGGTGCAGTCCATGGGCAGCTCCTCCTGGAGCAGCTTCAGCAGCACGGCGCAGCCCACCCGGTCGTCGATGGCCTTGGCCTTGAGCATGCCGTCGCCGAACTCCACCCACTCCGGGTCGAACACGGCCACGTCGCCCAGGGCCACCAGCTTCTCCGCCTCTTCCCGGCTGTCCGCCCCGATGTCCAGATAGAGCTGGTCCAGCTTGGGCACGCTCTTGCGCTCCTCCTTGGTGGTCAGGTGGATGGGCTTGTTGCCCACCACGGCGGGGACCCGGCCCGGACCCACATAGACCCGCTTGCCCAGCAGCACCCGCCGGTCGATGCCCCCCACGGTGCCGAAGCGCAGGGTGCCATCCTCCTCAATGTGCCGGACCATCAGCCCTACCTCGTCCATATGGGCGGAGAGGAGCAGCCGGCTGCCGGGGGCCTTTGCCCCCTTTTTGAACACGATCAGGTTGCCGATGGGGTCGGTGCGGATGCTGTCCGCCCAGGGCTTGGCCTGGGCGCGGATGAAGTCCCGCACCTCGTCCTCCCAACTGGACACGCCGCTGAGGGCGCACAGCTGCTTGAGCAGGCTCAGCATGTCTCTCCCTCCTCTCCCAGGGTGCGCAGGAAGGCCGCCAGCAGCCGGGCCCCCTGCTCGATATCCCGGAGGTCCACCACCTCCATGGGGGTGTGCATATACCGCAGCGGGACGGAGAGCACCTGGGTGGCGATCCCCTCCCGGGCGGTCTGGATCTCCCAGCCGTTGGTGCCCGAGTGGCCGGTGGAGATCTCCAGGTGGTAGGGGATCTCCTCCGCCCGGGCCGCCTCCTCAAAGCGGCGGGTCATCCAGCGGGCCATATTGGGGCCCACCCCCAGCACCGGGCCGCCCCCCAGGGGAACGCCCTTGTCCTTGGCCACGTCGCTCTGGGTGGCGAAGGTCACGTCCACCGCCACGGCGCAGAAGGGGTCCAGGGCGTAGGCGGCGGCCAGCGCCCCGTTCCCGTCGGTCTCCTCCTGGTTGCTGCCCAGCACGCAGAGGTCCACCTTCAGTTCCTCCCCCTCCAGCAGCTCCAGGGTGCGCAGCAGCAGGCAGTAGCAGGCCCGGTCATCCATGGCCTTGCCGGCCACCCGCTCCCCCGCCAGCCGGGCGCAGCCCTCCCGGTAGACGGCGGTGGTGCCCACCGGGTAGGCCGCCACGGCCTCCTCCTGGGTGAGGCCCACCTCGATGCGCAGATCGTCCATGGAGATGGACTTGTCCTGCTCCCCCGCCGCCAGCACGTGAGGGGCCTTGGCGGCGATCACCCCGAAGCCGGGGGTGGGGGTCATCAGGGTGAGCTCCCGGCCGGGCAGCATCCGGGGGTCCACGCCTCCGAGGGTGGTAAAGCGCAGGAAACCGTCCTCGTGGCCGGTGACCACGAAGCCGATCTCATCCAGGTGGGCGTCCAGCAGCACCAGCCTGGCCCCGGGCCTGCCGCAGCGGCGCAGGCCCAGCAGATTGTTCAGTTTGTCCCGGTGCACCTCGTCCACCAGGGGGCGGAGCAGCTCCTCCGCCACCGCCGTCACCTGGCCGATGAAGCCCGAGGGCCCCGGGGCCCGGCAGAGGCGGGACAGTGATGTATACAGATCCAACAGAGATCTCCCTTTCCGTTTTGTCTTATTGCAGGGCGTTGACAATCCGCTTGAAGGCGTCGCCCCGCTCCATGAAGTTTTTGAACTTGTCGAAGGAGGCGCTGGCCGGGGACAGGATCACCACGTCCCCGGGCCGGGCCAGGGACTGGGCCTTGCGGATCGCGTCCCCGAAGTCCTCCACCTCCCAGATGGGCAGCTGCTCCGGGTCGTAGCCCTCGGCCCCCGCCGCCGCTGCCCGGATCTTGGGGGCGGTGGCCCCGGTGAGCACCAGGGCCTTGACGTGGGCCACCAGCTCTGGGCCCAGCACGTCGTAGGGGATGTGCTTGTCATAGCCCCCGGCGATCAGGATCACCTTCTGGGGGAAGGAGCGCAGCCCGGCGATGGTGCGGGAGGGGCTGGAGCCGATGGAGTCGTTGTAGTACCGCACCCCGTGGAGCTCCCGCACCAGCTCGATCCGGTGCTCCACCCCGCCGAAGGTGCGGGCAAAGTCCCGGATGATCCCGTCGTCCACCAGGCCGTCCACGGCGGCGATGGCGGCCATGTAATTTTCAATGTTGTGGGCCCCGGGCAGCAGGATGTCCGCCACCGGCAGCACCCGGCGGCACGTCCCGCCCTCCTTTACGCAGATGACCCCGTCCTCCAGGGCCACGCCGGCGTCCAGGTGGTTTTGGCGGGAGAAGAGGGTGACGGCCCCCTTGGCCTCGGCGGCAAAGGAGCAGGTCAGCTCGTTGTCCCGGTTGAGCACCACCTTGTCCTCCGGGCGCTGGTGCAGGAAGATGTTCTTCTTGGCGGCCACATACTCCTCCATCCCCTTGTGGATGTCCAGGTGGTTGGGGGAGACGTTGGTCACCACGGCGATCTCCGGGCTGGCAGTCATCCGCAGCAGCTGGAAGGAGGACAGCTCCAGCACGGCGATGTCCTCCGGGGCCATGTCGAAGGTCTCCGCGAGCAGCGGGTGGCCGATGTTGCCCCCCAGGTGGACCCGGTAGCCCGCCCGCTCCAGCAGCTTGGCGATGATGGTGGTGGTGGTGGTCTTGCCGTCGCTGCCGGTCACCGCGATCTTTTTGCAGGGGCAGACGTCGAAGAACACCTCCATCTCCGAGGTGATCCTGGCCCCCCGGGCGGCGGCGGCCTGGAAGGCGGGCACGTCGGGGCGGATGCCGGGGGAGCGGAAGATCAGGTCCGCGTCCAGGTCCTCCATATACCCCTCCCCCAGCCGCAGCTTGGCGCCCAGGGCCTCCAGCTCACCGGCGGTCTCCCCCAGCCCCTCCCGGGTGTTCCGGTCGCAGGCGGTGACATCGATGCCCTGGGAGCGCAGCAGCCGGATCAGCGGGATATTGCTGACCCCGATGCCGAACACCGCGACTTTCTTGCCGCGGATGGAATCCAGATAGTCCTGAATGGTCATAGTCATAGTTTCGTTCCTCCTGTCCGCCCTGAGGGCAGACACAGGTATTATATACATCTTTGGCGCAAATTTCAATTCCAGATCCGGCCCAGGCGCAAAAAGCCGGAAGCGGCCCCTGAAAAACGGCCGCTTCCCTTCCCCCGGGAACTATGGTAAACTGATAGCATCCAACTCCAGCTCCCCGCACCGGCGGGGAAGAAATACAATGAGGTGATCGCAATGGGCAAAGCAGAGGCGATGGCCGCCCTCCGCCAGGAGTGCGGCGGCTGCCAGAGATGTTCCCTGGCGGAGGGGCGGACAAACCTGGTGTTCGGGGACGGCAACCCGGCCTCGCCGTTGATGCTGATCGGCGAGGGCCCCGGGGAGCAGGAGGACCTGACCGGCGTCCCCTTCGTGGGCCGGGGCGGCCAGCTGCTGGACCAGATGCTGGACATCATCGATCTGGACCGGAGCCGCTACTACATCTGCAACATCGTCAAGTGCCGCCCCCCGAAGAACCGGGACCCACTGAACACCGAACAGGATGCCTGCATCCCCTGGCTGCGGGGCCAGGTCAAGGTGGTCCAGCCCAGGATCATCGTCTGCCTGGGCCGGATCGCCGCCTGCCGCCTGATCCGGGGGGACTTCAAGATCAGCCGGGAGCACGGCCAGTGGGAGGAGAAGGGCGGGATCTGGATGACCGCGATCTATCACCCCGCCGCCCTGCTCCGGGACGAGGGCAAGCGCCCGGAGACCTTCGACGACCTGAAATCCATCCAGCGCAAGATCCGTGAAATCTGTCCGGAGGTCTACGGCGGCTGAAGGGGGTTAAAACTCATATTGGGCGCTGTAGGAGGCCTCCCAGCCCTCGATGCTCTGGCCCTCCAGCCGGAAGGAGACCTGCTCGATGTCCCCCAGCTCGGTGAGGGAGTCCACGATGGCGTACAGCCGCAGGGCAAACTGCTCCTCCGGGCGGCAGATGCACTCCAGGGTGGCGCTGTCCAGCTCCACCACGCACACCCCATCCCGCACCGAGACCGCCTCCAGCACCCCCATACCGCTCAGGAAGCCGCTCATCTCCTCCCCGGCGGGACCCAGGGCCAGCTCCTTCAGGATGGCGTTGGCCTGGTCCAGCAGGTCCAGGCTCTCCACCTCGATCTCCCGGTACTCCACCCCCAGGCCGGTCAGGTCGGTCAGGGGGAAATAGAGCTGGGAGCTGATGGTCACCGGGTCCTCGGTCTCCCCCCGCAGGATGACGTCTCCGGCAGACATCTGATCCGCCCCGCTCCCCGGGATGAACTGACCGTCCACCGTGATGGAGACGGCCTCCACCCCCTCCAGCTGGGTGAGGGTGAGCACGATGCTGTACTTCGCCCGGGTCAGGGAGATGCCCGTCAGCCGCCCGAATGCCTCGGACAGGTCCAGGGTGAGCACCCCGTCCTCCAGCGTCCAGCTCAAAAGGGTGGTGCCCTCCGGGATCAGGGCGGTCAGGTCCTGGCTCTCCGGCCCCCGGAGCAGACGGCTCATCACCGTGGAGACGGTGGGGGCGGCCAGGGTGTCCCCCTCCGATACCAGGGAAGCGCCGGTGTGCCGGTCCGAGGCAACCCCGTAGTAGAATTGAATCTCCGTGCCCCCGGCGGCGCCGGAGGCGCCGCACCCGGCGCCCAGGGACAGGCAGAGGAGGGCACAGAGGGCAAATATGATGCGCTTGCGTCTCATGGCTTCCCCTCCCCACTGCTCTCCGTTCTGGCCAGGGGCAGCCGGACGATAAAGACGGTGCCCCCCTCCGGGCGGGCGTCCACGGTGATGCTGCCGCCGTTGGCCTCCACCGTGTCCCGGACGATGGACAGCCCCAGTCCGGCGCCCCCCGCCTCCCGGGAGCGGGCCTTGTCCACCCGGTAGAACCGGTCGAAGATCAGCTCCCGGTCCTGCTTGGGGATGCCGATGCCGGTGTCCTCCACCGTGACCACCACCTCCCGGTCCGACTTGCGGGCCCGCAGCCAGATCTTGCCCTCGGGCACGTTGTACTTGATGGCGTTTTCCACCAGGTTGAAGAGCACCTGGTACATCTCATCCGGGGTGGAGCGGATCACACACCCCTCCTCCACCGTCAGGCGGATAGAGACGTTCTGCCGGTCCGCCAGGGGGGTCAGCATGTGCAGGGCGTCGGTGATGACGTCGGCGATGTCCACCTCCACCCGCTCCGCCGCTGCGGCGGCGTTGTCCATCCGGGTCAGGGCGAGCAGCTTCTCGGTGATCCGCACCAGCCGGTCCGCTTCGGTGCCGATGTCCTGGACGAACTCCCGCACCGTCTCCCGATCCATGTCCTCGTTCTGGGAGATGGAGTCGGTGAGCAGCTTGATGGAGGCCAGGGGGGTCTTGAGCTCGTGGGAGGCGTCGGAGACAAAGCGGCGGCGCTTTTCGTCGGTGGTCTCCAGCCGCTGGGTCATGTCGTTGAAGGCCGTGGCCAGGGTGGCCAGCTCATCCCGGCCGGACACCTGCACCCGGGCGGAGTACTCCCCCTGGCGCAGCCGGCCAATGCCGGTGATCAGCCGGCTGATCCGCCGGGTCATGGTCCGGGAGAGCAGCATGCTCACCAGCAGCGCCGCCCCCAGCAGCACCAGGGAGATCCGCAGCAGGTTGTGCTGCAGGCCGGTGATGATGCCCCCCTGCTCGCTGTCATACTCATAGAGGTAGATGCCGCCGATGGTAGCGTTGCGGTAGAGGATGGGCACCGCCGCCGAGCTGCGGAAGGCCCCGTCGCTGTAGGAGCACACAAAAACGTCCCGCCCCCGCAGGGCCAGCACCAGCTCCTGGATCAGGGCGTAGCGGGGGGAGGCGGAGCCGTCCTCCTCGGTGTCATAGAGCACCTGACCGTCCTCCAGGGTGACGATGACCCGGGTCAGACCGTTGTCGTCCAGCATCTCCATGACCTGGGCCACCCCCTCCTCCGTCAGCTCCTCCAGGGGGGAGAGGGCGGCGGAGATGACCAGGGCCTGGTTCTGCAGGGAGGTCTGCTTGGCCCGGATCACCATGTCCTGGGCGGTGAAGATGGGATAGGTGTTCAAGAGGATCAGGACAAAGAGGATCATGCCGATATAGGACAGGGCCATCTTGAACTGCATGCTGCGCCAGATCGGAATCCGCAGCGGATTGGGCTGCCGGTTCTTCACACTCCATCTCCTCCTCTCTCCGCTCCCCTCCGGCCCCTCACCGGAGGTCCTGGTTCAGATAATAGCCCACGCCCCACTTGGTCAGAATCAGCCCCGGCCGGGCCGGGTTCAGCTCCAGCTTCTCCCGCAGCCGGCGCACATGCACGTCCACCGTGCGGTAGTCCCCCTGGTACTCATAGCCCCAGACCAGGTCCAGCAGGTTCTCCCGGCTGTAGACCCGCCCCGGGTTGCGCATCAGCAGCTCCATCAGGTCAAACTCCTTGACGGTCAGATCCACGCTCTTCCCGTCCCGGACCGCCACCCGGCGGGCCAGATCCAAAGTAATGTGGCCTGCGGTCAGCGTCTCCTCCGCCGCCTCCTGTTTCCCCGCCGCGGTCATGGCCGAGCGGCGGAGCAGGGCCCGGATGCGGGCCTTGAGCTCCAGGATGTTGAAGGGCTTGGTGATATAGTCGTCCGCCCCGGACTCCAGGCCGATGATCTTATCGGCGTCCTCGCTCCGGGCGGTGAGCATGATGATGGGCACGTTGGAGAACTCCCGGATCTTGACGCAGGCCTGGAGCCCGTCGATCTTGGGCATCATCAGGTCCAGAATGATCAGGTCGTACTGATTGCTCCGGGCCATCTCCACCGCCTGGGCGCCGTCATAGCCGGCGTCCACCTCGTAGCCCTCCCCTTTCAGGTTGAAGCAGATGCCCTTGACCAGCACCTTTTCGTCGTCTACCACTAAAATTTTCATAGTTTCTCCTTTTTATTCCGCTCCGGGCGCCACGGTGAAGTAGCCCCGGATCTCGTCCAGCAGCGCCGCCCCGATGCCCTCCACCTCCAGCAGCTCCTCCACGCTGCGGAAGCTGCCGTGGGCGGCCCGGTAGTCCAGAATGGCCTGGGCCGTGGCCGGTCCGATGCCGGGGACGGCCTCCAGCGCCTGGGCGTCCGCGGCGTTGAGGTCCACCGGGAACGCCGCCGCGTCCTCGTCCGGCTCCTCCTCCGCCGCTTCCACCTGGAAAACGCCGCCCTGCCCGGTGGAAATCCACACTCCAGGCGACCGGGCGGTGGCCAGCCAGGAGAGCAAAAAGAGCAACGCACACAGGGCGGTCATGACCAGGATCAAGATCTCATACCAGCGGATTTTCATAAAACCACCCTTTTTGACATTGCGGGGTAAACATAAATCTGCTATAATAAAATCCGTTCTGTGGATCACGCCAGGCCGGCGGCGCCGGAATGGCATCAGCATCATCTTTTTGACCGCCTGCGGAAGCAGACGGAGAAAGGACTAAAATCATTATACCATAAGTGACAGGAGTTTCCCATGAAAAAATCACGTTTTCTTTCTCTGGTGCTCACCCTCGTCCTCGTGTTCTCTCTGTCCGCCTTTTCTGCCGGCGCGGTGGAGTCTGAGATCGTCAGCTCTAAGACGGTGCAGGCCAAGGCGGCCATCCTGGTGGACATGGACACCGACTACATCATGTACGAGCTCAACGCCTACGACCGGATGTATCCCGCCAGCATCACCAAAGTGATGACCGGCCTGCTGGTGGTGGAGGCGGTACAGAACGGCACCCTGACCATGGACCAGATCATCACCGCCGGGGACACCGCCTGGCAGGGGCTGGACTACACCAGCAGCAACCAGAACATCCAGCCCGGGGAACAGATGAGCGTGGAGGACCTGCTCTACTGCCTGCTGGTCCCCTCCGCCAATGAGGCGGCCAACATCCTGGCCGTGGCGGTGGCCGGCAGCATCGAGAACTTCGTGGGCATGATGAACGCCAAGGCCGTGGAGCTGGGCTGCACCGGAACCAACTTCGTCAACCCCCACGGCATGCCAGACGAGAACCACTACACCACCGCCTACGACCTGTACCTGATCGCCAAGGCGGCCATGCAGTACGAGGACTTCTGCACCATCGTGGGCACGGCGGAATACTATGTGGACGCCACCAACATGAGCGGCCAGCGCCACTTCTACAACACCAACGGCCTGCTGTCCAACATGCGCTACAGCGGCTACTACTACCAGTATGCCACCGGAATCAAGACCGGCTCCACCGACGCGGCGGGCTACTGCCTGCTCTCCTCGGCGGAGAAGGACGGCCAGCACCTGATCTGCGTCATGCTGGGCTGCGAGAACCCCACAGACGAGGCGGGCAACATCCAGCGCCTCCAGTTCTCCCAGAGCAGCGACCTGTTCGAGTGGGGCTTCAGCAACTTCTCCGTCCACTCCATCCTGGAGACCACTGAGCCGGTGGACGAGGTGGCAGTGACTCTCTCCACCGAGAGCGACTATGTGGCGGTCAAGGCCGACGGCACCCTGGAGGCCCAGCTGCCCAACGACATCACCAGCGAGGACTTCGAGTGGGTAATCGACCTGCCCGAGTCGGTGGAGGCCCCGGTCCAGGCCGGCCAGGTGCTGGGCACCCTGACGGTCACCCTGAACGGCGAGAGCTACGGCACCGTCAACCTGGTGGCGGTCAACAGCGTGGAGCGCTCCCAGTGGCTGGTCTTCCAGCAGCGGGCCAATGAGATCCTCCACAGCTGGGAGTTCCTCCTGGCGGTGGTCCTGATTATCGTGGTGATCATTGCGCTGACCGTGCTGGTCAAGATCAGAGCCAGCCGGAGAGGCCGCTACAGCGGCCGCCGCTCCCGGGGCAGAAACGGCGGCAACTATCGGGGCCGGCGCTGAGCGTCCCCTTTCTACCATCAATCCCGCGGGAGTGCGGAGGCCGCCAAGCGGTCTCCGCGCTCTTTTTGCAAATGGCCCCGAAAATGCGCCCACTCTACGGTCCGTGGGTGTACTTTCTCCCGGAAATCGTGTTAAGATGGGCCCAGTGAGGAGGGAAACCATATGGATCAGATCAGAATCGGGGCCTTCATCGCCCAGCGGAGAAAGGCCCGGTCGCTGACCCAGCGGCAGCTGGCGGAGCGGCTGGGGATCAGTGACAAGACGGTGTCCAAGTGGGAGCGGGG
>CAZAIF010000028.1:0-14612 GCA_964485125.1 uncultured Oscillospiraceae bacterium
TAAGAAACAACAATTTGGTGAGGGCATAAAAATAGGCCACCACATCTTGTGGTACCAGCTCTGTTATCATAGCATCCCGGGGCGGGCTTGTCCAGAGGAAACTCCCGGTCATTCTCACCAAATTTCAACCGAAATATTTTCCGACCCCGCCGGGGGAGGGGGAGGAGATTTTCTTTTGCCGGGACAGGCAAGCTTTTCCGGCGCCGGCATACCCTTGAGCAAGGGGTGAGGCGCGCGTGGAGCGGAGCAAACGCAAGGGCCTGCTGGAGCGGACGGCCCGGGCCTTCGACCTGCCCGGGGAGGTGGTGGCCGGACTGCCCGGCGTGCATCTGGTGGGCCGGGAGGAGCTCTATCTGGAGAACCACCGGGGCATCCTGTCCTATGGGGAGCAGGAGATTTTGATCAGCGGCGGAAAGCTGATGATCCGGGTGCGGGGGGAGGGGCTGCGGCTGCGCAGCATGACCCCCACCGACCTGGTCATCACCGGCACCATCACGGCGGTGGAATTGGAGTAGGCGGCCCCTCCCGGGGAGCGGGCCGGCGGACACGGAGGGCGGGCAGCGATGCAGAAGGCGACCAACTATATCCGGGGCACCGTGCGGCTGGAGGCCGTGGGCCCCTATCCCGAGCGGTTTTTCAACATCTGCTCCGCCCGGGGCATCCGGTTCTGGAAGGTGGAGCGGGTGGACGAGACCACCCTGCGGCTGACGGTGGCCCGCTCCCAGGCGGAGCGGGCCATCGCCCTGGGGCCCAAGTGCCTGTGCCAGGTCACCCGGGTGGGGGAGGAGGGGGCGCCCAGCTTCCTGCTCCGGTTCCGCCGCCGCTACGGGCTGCTGGCGGGGCTGGCCCTCTCCCTGCTGGCGGTGCTGGTGCTCTCCCGGTTCGTGCTGGTCATCGACATCACCGGCAACACCACGGTGCCCGACGGGGTCATCCTGACCCAGCTCCGCCAGGCGGGGCTGGCCCCGGGAGTCTATGGCCCGGCGGTGGACGAGCGGGCGGTGTCCAACCGGGTGCTGATGGAGCTGGAGGAGCTGAGCTTCCTGTCGGTGAACCTGCACGGAATCCGGGCGGAGGTGGTGGTCCGGGAGGCCGACCCGGCCCCGGAGGTGGAGCCCGTCGGGGTGGCCGAGGACCTGGTGGCGGAGAAGGACGGGGTGGTGCTGGATCTGCACGCCCTGGCCGGAGACCCCCTGGTGGAGGAGGGGGAGACGGTGACGGCGGGCCAAACCCTGATCTCGGGCACCGTCACCATCACGGCGGCGGACGACCCGGAGCGGGTGCTCTCCACCTACCCGGTGCTGGCCAAGGGCACGGTCTGGGCCCAGGTGGAGGAGCAGTTCTCCTCCGCCATCCCCCTGGAGTGGCTGCAAAAGAGCTACACCGGCCGCCAGCGGCGGGAGGTGGAGCTGGTGGTGCTGGGACAAAGCTTTAAAATTTCCCCAAAGGCGTTTCAACCCTTTGCATATTATGATAAAATAGAACGCAGCTGGGATCTGACCCTGTCCGGCGGCCTGAAGCTACCCTTCTCCCTGGTGATCCGGGAGGCCCGGGAGTACCGGCCCGCCGGGGTGTCCATCAGCCGGGCCGGGGCGGAGGAGTACCTGCGCACCCTGCTGGAAAACCGCCTGGCGGACGCCGTCGGAGCGGACGGCACGGTGCTGGAGCGGCAGTGGGATGTGGAGGAGCGGGACGGGGTGCTGACGGTGACCCTCACCGCCCGCTGCCGGGAACAGATCGCCGTCAGCGGCACAGAAGATTAACTGGGGCGGCCCGACGCCAGAGGGCCGCGCCCATACGGAGATGAAACCATTTGGCAGAACAGAGCATCAGTTTGGAACGAGTGGAAGAGGTGGCCAACCTCTTCGGCTCCTTTGACGAGAACATCCGCCTGCTGGAGCAGGAGCTGTCCGTCCGGGTGACCAACCGGGACGGGGAGCTGAAGGTGGCCGGGGAGGCCGAGCAGGTCTCCCAGGCCGTCCGGGCCATCCAGGGCCTGCTGGACCTGTCGGCCCGGGGGGAGCAGATCAACGAGCAGAACGTCCGCTACGCCCTCCAGCTGGTCCGCTCCGGCAGCGAGGCCAAGCTGGCGGAGCTGGCCCGGGACGTGGTGTGCGTCACCGCCAACGGCAAGCCCATCAAGGCCAAGACCGTGGGCCAGAAGGCCTATTTGGACGCCATCCGCCACAACATCATCACCCTGGGGGTGGGCCCCGCCGGCACCGGCAAGACCTATCTGGCGGTGGCCATGGCGGTGGCCGCCTTCCGGGCCCGGGAGGTCAACCGGATCATCCTGACCCGCCCGGCGGTGGAGGCCGGGGAGCGGCTGGGCTTCCTGCCCGGCGACCTGCAGAGCAAGGTGGACCCCTACCTGCGGCCCCTCTACGACGCGCTGTTTGAGATGCTGGGCCCCGAGACCTACCAGAAGTACGTGGAGCGGGGCAACATCGAGGTGGCCCCCCTGGCCTATATGCGGGGGCGCACCCTGGACGACAGCTTCATCATCCTGGACGAGGCCCAGAACACCTCCCGGGAGCAGATGAAGATGTTTTTGACCCGGCTGGGCTTCGGCTCCCGGGTGGTCATCACCGGCGACATCACCCAGATCGACCTGCCCCGGGACACGGTGTCCGGGCTGAAGGAGGCCATGCGGGTGCTCAAAGGGGTGGAGGACATCGCCATCTGCCGGTTGACCGCCCAGGACGTGGTGCGCCATGTGCTGGTGCAGCGGATCATCGCCGCCTATGAGCGGGACGAGCACCGCCGGGAGAAAAAAACGCCGGAGCGGGGAGGGAAAAAGCCGTGAACCATCAGATTTTGCTCTCCTCGGATCTGGAGGGGGAGTTCCCCTGCGCCGCCCTGCTGGAGCGGGCCATCGCCGCCGCCCTGGAGGCGGAGGGGGTCGCCGCCCCCTGCGAGGTGGACGTGCTCATCACCGACGACGAGGGCATCCACCAGATCAACCTGGAGCAGCGGGGGGTGGACCGGCCCACCGACGTGCTCAGCTTCCCCATGTTCCACTATGTCCCCGGCCGGCCCCCGGCGGACGATGCCGACGCCGACCCGGCCACCGGCCTGACCCCCCTGGGGGACATGGTCATCTCCCTGGAGCGGGCCCGGGCCCAGGCGGAGGAGTACGGCCACCCGGTGGAGCGGGAGCTGAGCTATCTGGCCGTCCACTCGGTGCTCCATCTGCTGGGCTACGACCACCTGGACGAGGGAGCGGAAAAGGCCCGGATGCGGGCGAGAGAGGAGGCTATTCTGGGCAAACTGGGTATGACCCGGGACTGACCCGGACAAGCGATGTCAGAGACAAAGGAGAGAAAAAACGACTTTTCCCAGGGCGATGTGCCCCGGCTGATCATGAAGCTGGCCATCCCCATGATCGTGGCCCAGGTGGTCAACGCCCTGTACTCCATTGTGGACCGGATCTACATCGGCCACATGGCGGATGTGGGCCAGACCGCCCTGACCGGCATTGGGCTGTGCTTTCCCATCACCATGACGGTGTCCGCCTTCGCCGCCCTGATCGGCTACGGCGGCGCGCCGCTGAGCTCCATCCTCCGGGGCCGGCGGGATGACCGCCAGGCGGAGCGGGTGCTGGGCAACTGCGTCACCGCCCTGACGGTGCTGGGAATTTTGGTGCCCCTGGCCTGCTTCTGTTTGCGGCGGCCCATCCTCTACCTGTTCGGGGCCAGCGACGCCACCTACCCCTATGCCGACGAGTATATCACCATCTACCTGATGGGCAGCCTGCCGGTGATGATCACCCTGGGGCTGAACACCTTCATCAACGCCCAGGGCTTCACCCGGGACGGCATGGTCACCGTGGGCATCGGCGCCCTGTGCAACATCATGCTGGACCCCATCTTCATCTTTGCCTTCGGCCTGGGGGTGGCCGGGGCGGCCATCGCCACGGTGATCTCCCAGGTGGTGTCCTGCCTGTGGGTGTTCGCCTTCCTGCTGGGCAAAAAGAACCTGATCCGGCTGCGGCGGGAGAACCTGCGGCCCAGCTGGCCGCTGCTGGGCAGGATCTGCGGGCTGGGAGTGTCCAGCTTCATCATGCAGATCACTGAGAGCGCCATCTCCGCCGTCTTCAACGCCAGCCTGTTCCGCTTCGGCGGGGACATCTATGTGACGGCCATGACGGTGGCCTCCTCCATCAGCCAGGTCTACACCATGATCATCCAGGGCTTCGGCCAGGGGGCCCAGCCGGTCACCGGCTACAACTACGGGGCCGGGGCCTACGGCCGGGTGCGGCAGTGCTACCGGTTCCTGACCGGTGTGTGTGTGGCCTACGCCGTGGTGGCTTGGGGGCTGATCCAGCTGTTCATGCCCCAGATCATCTCCGTGTTCAACGGCGACCCCAATCTGCTGGCCGCGGCGGTGCCCATGCTGCGCATCTACTTTTTGCTCACCTTCCTGTTCGCCCTCCAGACCGCCAGCCAAAACACCTTTGTGGCCCTGGGTGAGGCCAGGAAGGCCACCTTCTTCGCCCTGCTGCGCAAGGTATTCCTGCTGATCCCCCTGATCCTGCTGATGCCCCGGCTGGGCTTCGGGGTGGCGGGCATCTTCGCGGCCGAGCCCATCGCCGACACCGTCTCGGCGGTGGCCTGCTTTGTCACCTTCCTGCTGACCTCCTACCGGGGGCTGCGGAGAAAAGAACTGGCCCAGTCCGGCCAGAATCAGGAGAAATGATATGAAGATCACACATTCCGGCATGATCACCCTGTGCGGGCGGCCCAACGTGGGCAAGTCCACCCTGCTCAACGCCTTCGTGGGGGAGAAGATCGCCATCGTTTCCAGCAAGCCCCAGACCACCCGCAACCGCATCAGCGGCATCGTCACCCGGGGGGAGCGCCAGTACGTCTTTCTGGACACCCCGGGGCTCCACCGGGCCCGCAACCGGCTGGGGGAGTACATGGTGGGGGTGGTTCGCGCCAGCGTGGCCGACGTGGACGCGGTGCTGCTGGTGGTGGACCCGGTGGCCAACGTAGGGGAGCCGGAGCTGGAGCTGATCCGGCGCATCGAGGCTCTCAAGCTGCCCGCCGTGCTGGTCATCAACAAGGTGGACACCCTGGAGCACAAGGAAAAGGTGCTGGAGGTCATCGCCGCCTACACCGCCGTCCACGCCTTTGAGGCGGTGATGCCCATCTCCGCCCGGAACCGGGACGGGGTGGAGGAGCTGCTGGAGCTGCTGGGCAGGTTTCTGCCCGAGGGGCCCCAGCTCTTCCCGGAGGACATGACCACCGACCAGCCCGAGCGCCAGGTCATGGCGGAGATCCTGCGGGAGAAGCTGCTCTACTGCCTGGACAAGGAGATCCCCCACGGCACCGCCGTGGAGATCACCCGTTTCTCCGAGCGGGAGGATGAGATCGTCGATGTGGAGGCCACCATCTTCTGCGAGAAGGCCAGCCACAAGGGGATCATCATCGGCAAGGGGGGCGCCATGCTGAAGAAGGTGTCCTCCCTGGCCCGCAAGGACATGGAGCGGTTCATGGGCACGAAAGTCTACCTCCAGACCTGGGTCAAGGTCAAGGAGAACTGGCGGGACAGCCTGGCCGGGGTCCACAACATGGGCTACCGGGAGGACTCCTGACCCGGCCCCTTGTTCCGCTTGTTCAAATTTCCAGCATGGGCCCGGCCGCCCCGCCGCAAACTAGGCGGGGAGAGGAGGGATGGCCATGGCATTGGATTCTGAGCAGGCTCTGCGCATCTTCCTGGTCAGCGGCCTGCCCCAGGCCTACACCTACAGCCAGGCGGTGAAGCGGCAGAAGGCCCGGGAGGACGGGCAGAAGCGCAGACAGAAGGTCGGAGAGCCGCCGCGGCGCCCCTGAGCGCCGCGGTACATAAGGAGCGATCAGATGTTGACACAACAGCGGGCGGAGGAGCTGCTCCGCCAGGCGGCCTCCCGCAACCCGGGCCGGTGGGAGGCCCACAGCCGGGTGGCCGCCGACTGCGCCCGGCGCATCGCCCAAAAGCTGCCCGGGCTGGACCCGGAGCGGGCCTGGCTGTCCGGCCTGCTCCACGACATCGGCCGGGGGCGGGGGATGAGCGGGCTGCGCCACGCCCTGGACGGCTACGATGACCTCATGGCCCTGGGGGAGCCGGAGCTGGCCCGGATTTGCCTGACCCACTCCTTCCCGGACCGGCAGGAGATGTTCTACATGGGCGCCTGGGACATCGCCGACGGACAGCGGGCCTTTTTGCGCGCCTTCCTGCTGGAGCGGGACTATGACGGCTATGACCGGCTCATCCAGCTGTGCGACATGCTGGCCCTGCCCACGGGGCCCTGCATCCTGGAAAAGCGTATCGTGGACGTGACCCTGCGCTACGGCGCCCCGGAGGGCGCCCTGGACAAGTGGCGCAGCTGGCTGGCCCTGAAGGAAGAGATCGACGGCGCCTGCGGCTGCGACGTGTACACCCTGCTGCCCGGTGTGGCGGAGCACTCCTTCGCCAGCCTGCTCTGACGGGGGGGGGGGGACAGGCTGTATGCATATGACCACCGCCGGCGTCGTGCTCCGGGAAGTGAACTACAAGGAGTCGGACAAGATCCTGACCGTGCTCACCCGGGCGGCGGGCAAGCTGACCATCTCCGCCCGGGGCTGCCGGAGGAAGAACAGCGCCATCGCGGCGGTGAGCCAGCTGCTGTGCTACTCTGAGCTGACGCTGTACGAGTACCGGGGCCGCTGGAGCATCCGGGAGGGGGAGGTGCTCCGGGAGTTCCGGGGGGTGCGCTCCGATCTGGACCGGCTGGCCCTGGGGGCCTGGTTCGCCGAGCTCACCGAGGCCCTCACCCCGGGGGAGGTGCCCGCCCCGGAGGTGCTGAGCCTGCTGCTCAACGCCCTGCACGTGCTGGAGACCACCGGCCGGCCCCTCAAGCTGGTCAAGGCCGCCTTTGAGCTCAAGCTCATGGCCCTGGCGGGCTACGAGCCCCGGCTGGAGAGCTGCGCCGTGTGCGGGCGGGAGCCGGAGCAGCCCCGGTTCCACCTGAACCAGGGGGTGCTCCACTGCCCCGGCTGCCGGGAGGCCCTGGGGGCGGGCATCTCCCTGCCCCTGGACGCGGGCAGCCTGGCCGCCATGCGCCATGTGCTCTACGGGGACGGGCGGAAGCTGTTCTCCTTCCGGCTTTCGCCGGCCTCCCTGGAGAAGATGGGGGCGGCCAGCGAGGCATTTGTCCTGACCCAGCTGGAGCGGGGCTTCCGCACCCTGGACTTCTACAAACAGCTGGAGGGGACGAAGGCGTGAATACCCCGCTGTACTATTTGACGGATATGGCCCGGGCCATGCTCTGCCTGGCCCCCCTCTGGGCCCTGGGGCGGTGGCTGTTCCTCCGCCGGACCGGGGGCCGGACCACCCCGGGCCGGGAGGCGCTGCTGGCCCTGTTCGCCCTCTATCTGGCCGCCCTGGCCCAACAGACGGTGCTGCCCCGGCTGGTATGGGACGGGGAGGGCCTGGCCCTGATGGGCTGGGGCGGCGGCGGGGCCAATTATATCCCCTTTGTCTCCATCCGCCGGTATCTGCGCCTGGGGCTTGCCAGCGCCGTCAGCGCCGTCAACCTGGCGGGCAATGTGGCGGCGTTCGTCCCCCTGGGGCTGCTGCCGCCCCTGCTCTGGCCCAGGATGGGGCGGGGCTGGCCGGTGCTGCTGGGGTTCGGGTGCAGCTTTTTCATTGAGCTGGTCCAGCCCCTGGTGGGCCGGAGCCGGGACATCGACGACCTGATCTTGAATACATTGGGGGCGCTGCTGGGCGGGCTGCTCTCTCTGGCCCTGAAAAGGCCGCGCCCCAAAAAGGAAACAGAACATGAGTGAACTGACTGAATTATACGAAAAATCCCTCCGCACCCTGGAGTTTCCCCGGGTGCTGGAGATGCTGTGCGCCCAGTGCGTCACCCAGGCGGCCAAGGACAAGTGCGCCGCCCTGCGGCCCTCTTCCGACGCCCGGGAGGTAGCCCGGCTCCAGGAGGAGACCACAGCCGCCCGGGACATGATGGACCGGCTGGGGGCCCCCTCCTTCGCCGGACTCAAGCCGGTGGGGGCCGCCCTCCAGCGGGCGGAGCTGGGGGGGATGCTCAACAACCGGGAGCTGCTGGACATCGCTGCGGTGCTGCGTGCCACCCGGGCGGTGTCCGCCTACTGCGACGGGGACGAGGAACGCAACTGCCTGCGGCCCCTGTTCCGCTCACTGACCCCGGACAAGGCCCTGGAGGACACCATCACCGGCTCCATCCTCTCCGAGGAGGAGATCGCCGACACCGCCAGCTCCGCCCTGGCCGACATCCGCCGCCACATCCGCTCCACCTCGGGCAAGGCCCGGGAGGTGCTCCAGAAGCTGATCGCCTCCCAGGCCAGCAAGTACCTCCAGGAGGCCATCATCACCATCCGCTCCGACCGGTTCGTGGTGCCGGTGAAGGCGGAATACCGCTCCATGATCCCCGGCCTGGTCCACGACGTCTCCGCCACCGGCTCCACCTACTTCATCGAGCCCATGGGGGCGGTGAAGGCCAACAACGAGCTGCGGGAGCTGCTCTCCCAGGAGGAGAAGGAGATCGAGCGCATCCTGCGTGCTCTCTCCGCCCAGTGCGCCGCCCAGCGGGAGGTCATCGCCCAGAACTACGACTTCCTGGTGGAGCTGGACGCCGTCTTCGCCCGGGGCAAGCTGTCCTACCGGCTCAACTGCTCCGCCCCCCGGCTGAAGGAGCGCGGCGGCTTCCGCTTCCGCCGGGCCAGGCACCCGCTGCTGGACCAGAAAAAGGCGGTGCCCATCGACCTGCGGCTGGGGGAGGACTTTGACACCCTGATCGTCACCGGTCCCAACACCGGCGGCAAGACCGTCACCCTCAAGACCGCCGGCCTGCTCACCGTCATGGCCCAGTGCGGCCTCCACCTGCCGGTGGGGGACGACAGCTATTTCTCGGTGTTCTCCCAGGTGCTGGCGGACATCGGGGACGAGCAGTCCATCGAGCAGTCCCTGTCCACCTTCTCCGCCCACATGACCAACATTGTCAAGATCCTGAAGGAGGCCGACGACCACACCCTGGTGCTCTACGACGAGCTGGGGGCGGGCACCGACCCCATCGAGGGGGCCGCCCTGGCCGAAGCCATCATCGAGGAGAGCCGCTCCCTGGGGGCCAAGGTGTGCGCCACCACCCACTACGCCGAGCTGAAGCTCTACGCCATGACCACCGACGGGGTGGAGAACGCCTGCTGTGAGTTCGACGTGGAGTCCCTGCGTCCCACCTACCGGCTGCTGATCGGGGTGCCGGGCAAGTCCAACGCCTTCGCCATCTCCCGGCGGCTGGGGCTGCCCGGCCACATCATCGAGCGGGCCAACACCCATATGAGCGAGGAGAACATCCGCTTTGAGGACGTGATCGCCCAGCTGGAGGCCCAGCGCCGGGCCCTGGAGGAGGAGCGGCTGGAGGCCGCCCGGCTGCGCCAGAGCACCAAGAAGGACGCCGACGCCGCCCGGGAGTACCGCCATCGCCTGGAAGAGGAGCGGGAGCGGACCCTGAAGGACGCCCGCGCGGAGGCGGAGGCCATCGTGCGCCAGGCCCGGGAGATGAGCGAGCTGGTGTTCAACGAGCTCACCGAGATGAAGAAGCAGGCCAAAAAGACCCAGGACTTCCAGGCCGTCAACCAGCAGCGCTCCGAGGTCCGCCGGCTCATCAACGAGACCGAGCGCCGCACCCAGGAGCGCCGGCAGGAGGAGGCCCCGCCCCCCACCCGGCCCGCCGTGGCCGGGGACATCGTGGAGCTGGTCAAGATGGGCACCCAGGCCGAGGTGGTCAGCGTGGGCAAGGACGGCACCCTCCAGCTCCAGGCCGGCATTCTCAAGATCACCGCCAAGCAGGACGAGGTCCGGGTGGTGGAGGACGCCGCCGCCCGGGCCAAGAAGCAGCGCCAGAAGCAGGCCTCCCGGGCCGCCACCCGCATCCGGGCCGCCGGGGTCAAGCCGGAGCTGGACCTGCGGGGGATGATGAGCGACGAGGCATTGGACACGGTGGACCGCTACCTGGACGACGCCCTGCTGGCCCACCTGAGCCAGGTGACCATCATCCACGGCAAGGGCACCGGCGCCCTGCGCTCCGCCGTGCGCCGCCATCTCAAGACCAGCAAGTACGTCAAGAGCTTCCGCCCCGGCCGTTTTGGGGAGGGAGAGGACGGCGTCACCGTGGTGGAGCTGAAATAAAAAAGATCAACTCAAAAGTAACCGGCGTTTCCTTCATGAATGCCCCCTTCATCCCTGGGAAGTTTGTCTATTTTGCCGTTGACGGAAGTTTGCGGGTTTTGGTATTCTTAACCTGAAAAGGGTTTCTTTGATCTAAATTGGGGGAGGATTATCCGTATGACGGTGAGAGAAATTGTTGTCAACAACAAAGTCGGCCTGTTTGCCCGGCCTGCCACCTTCTTCATCCAGAAGGCCAACGAGTTCAAGAGCTCCATCTGGGTGGAGAAGGACGACCGCCGCGTCAACGCCAAGAGCCTGCTGGGTGTGCTCTCCATGGGCATCACCGACGGCACCACCATCTCTCTGATCGCCGACGGCGTGGATGAGGCGGAGGCGCTGGAGGCCCTGGCCAAGCTCGTCTCCACTGCGCCTGCTGAATAATCAGCCTGTAAGTAGAGCGAAAGCGCCGCAGAGCGTCTGCGGCGCTTTTTTCATCCCATATCTGTGATCCGGCCGGAAGAGGAGGGAGGACGCCATGACAAAGGAAGCGCTGAAGGACAAGGCCCACTCCCTGCCTCTGCACCCGGGGGTCTATATCATGATGGATGAGCACAACACCGTCATCTATGTGGGCAAGGCCAAGGCCCTGCGCAACCGGGTCAGCCAGTATTTCCTGGACCTGGCCAGCCACACGGAGAAGACCCGGGCTATGGTCAGCCAGATCGACCACTTCGACGTGATCCTGGCCGACAGTGAGTTCGAGGCCCTGGTGCTGGAGTGCTCCCTGATCAAACGGCACAAACCCAAGTATAATATTTTATTGAAGGATGACAAAGGCTATCCCTATGTCCGCCTGAACCTGGGCGTCCGCTACCCCCGCTTCTCCCTGGTCAACCGGACGGCGGAGGACGGCGCGAAATACTTCGGTCCCTACGGCACCCGGGGCAGCACCAATGAGATTTTGGACGCCATCTCCCTGGCCCTGCGGCTGCCCACCTGCAAGCGCAAGTTCCCCCGGGACATCGGCAAGGAGCGGCCCTGCCTGAACCACCATCTGGGCAACTGCGACGGCTGGTGCCGCCCGGAGATGAGCGAGGAGGCCTACCGGGAGCGGATCGGCCAGGCGGTTCACCTGCTGGAGGGGGATTTCGCCGCCGTGGAGGAGGAGCTCGCCGCCCAGATGGAGCAGGCCGCCGAGGCGCTGCGCTTTGAGGCGGCGGCGGAGTATCGGGACCGGATCCGGGCCATCCAGCTGCTGGGCAAGCGGCAGAAGGTGGTGGCCTCCCTGCGCTCCGACGTGGACGTGTGCGGCCTGTTCCTGGGGGAGGCCAAGAGCTGCTTCGCGGTGCTCCACTTCCTGGCCGGGGACCTGGCGGGCCGGGACACCGAGGTCTTCCCCACCCCCATGGAGGATGACCGGGGCGAGGTGCTCTCCGCCCTGCTCAAGCAATTCTACGGGGGCCGGGGCAACCTGCCCCGGGGCATCCTGCTGCCCTGGGAGGTGGAGGACCGGGAGGAGCTGGGGCGCATGTTTACCGAGGCGGCGGGCCGGAAGGTGGAGGTGCTGGTCCCCCAGCGGGGGAAGAAGGCGGAGCTGGTGCGCATGGCCCAGCAGAACGCCGCCGACGAGGCCGAGCGGGCCACCACCCGGGAGGAGCGCCGGAACAAGCTGATGCAGCTGCTGGGGGAGCTGCTGGGGCTGAAGGAGACTCCCCACCGCACCGAGTCCTACGACATATCCAACACCGGCGCCGCCGACATCGTGGCGGCCCAGACGGTGTTTGTGGACGGCAGGCCACTGAAGCGGGACTACCGCTATTACAAGCTCCGGGATATGGACGCCCCGGACGACTACGCCGCCATGGACCAGGTGCTCCGCCGCCGCTTCCAGCGCTGGAAGGACGGGGATGAGAAATTCGCCGCCCTGCCCGACGTGATCCTGATGGACGGCGGCCTGGGCCAGGTGCGGGTGGCGGTGCAGGTGCTGGAGGACTTCGGCCTAACCGTGCCGGTGTTCGGCATGGTGAAGGACGACCGCCACCGCACCCGGGCCCTGGTGGCCCCGGACGGGCGGGAGATCGGCATCCAGTCCAGCCCCGCCCTCTTCTCCCTGATCGGCCGGATGCAGGAGGAGACCCACCGCTCCGCCATCGAGTTCCACCACAAGCAGCACCAGAAGAGCGCCAAGGGCTCCGCCCTGGACAAGGTGCCCGGGGTGGGCCCGGCCCGGAAGGAGGCCCTGCTCAAGCGTTTTAAGAGCCTGAAGGCCATCCGCGCCGCCACGGCGGAGCAGCTGGGGGAGGTCATCGGCCCGGCAGCGGGCCGAAAGGTCCACGATTATTTCCACGGGGAGGTATGACAATGCGCGTGATCACAGGCACTGCCCGAGGGCGGAAGCTGGGCCAGCTCCAGGGAACGGATACCCGGCCCACCACCGACCAGGTGAAGGAGTCCATCTTCAACATCATTCAGTTCGACATCGAGGGCCGGCGGGTGCTGGACCTGTTCGCCGGCACCGGCCAGCTGGGCATCGAGGCCCTGAGCCGGGGGGCGGCCAGCTGCACCTTTGTGGACCAGCGCCGGGAGGCGGCCGCCTTGGTGCGCTCCAATCTGAAGCTGTGCCGGCTGGAGGACCGGGCCCGGGTGGTCCAGGGGGAGGCCCTGAGCTTTCTGGCCTCGGACCGGCAGCGCTACCACCTGATTTTCCTGGACCCGCCCTATCAGACGGAGCTGCTGGAAAATGCCCTCAAAAGGATCGCCGAGATTGACATATTGAAGGAAAATGGTATAATAATCTGCGAAAGTCCGGCGGACAAGGTCCTCCCGGAGCTGCCCCCGCCCTACCGCAAGGGCAGGGAGTACCGGTACGGCAAGATCAAGATCACTGTCTACCAAAAGGAAGTTTGACCTATGAGTACTGCCATCTACCCCGGCAGTTTTGACCCGGTGACCCTGGGGCATCTGGACATCATCAAGCGGGCCGCCTGCCAGTTCGATAAACTGATCGTCTGCGTCATGGTCAATTCGGATAAACACGGGCTGTTCACCCCCCAGGAGCGGGTGGAGCTGATCCGGCGGGTGACGCCGGGCATCCCCAATCTGGAGGTGGACATGTCCAACGAGCTGCTCAGCGACTACGCCAAGCGCAAGCGGGCCACCATCGTGGTCAAGGGGCTGCGGGCGGTGTCGGACTATGAGAAGGAGTGCCAGATGGCCCTGATCAACCGCAAGCTCAACCCCAAACTGGACACCATGTTTCTGCCCGCCCGGCAGAACTTTACTTACCTGAGCTCCAGCGTGGTCAAGGAGATGGCCCGCTACCGGGTCAGCCTCAGCGGCTATGTGCCCAAGGAGATCGCCGGGGACGTGCAGGCGAAGATGGATGAATATTTACAGAAAAGCCAGTCTTGACCGAGACGGCAACAGAAAGGATGAGTTACATGGCAAAGGCAAGCACCAACGGCGTTGACGAGATGCTGGACATGCTTTATGAGATGATCGACGACGCGAAGGCGATCCCCTTCAGCAACGACTGCCGTCTGGACCGGGACGGGGCGCTGGACCTGCTGGACAGCATCCGCAACCGCTTCCCGGTGGAGCTGGGCGAGGCCATCAAGATTGTGCAGAACCGGGAGCAGCATGTGGCCGACGCCCAGAAGGAGGCCAGCCGCATCCTGGAGCAGGCCCAGGCCCAGGCCCAGCGGATGCTGGACGAGAACGAGCTGGTGCGCAAGGCCCGTGCCGCCGCAGAGGAGGCCATCCGCAATGCCAAGGCCCGCGCCGCGGAGATCCTGGCCAAGGCCAACGACGACGCCCGGGCCGTCACCGACCAGGCCGAGGAGCGGGCCGCCGGCCTGAAGCGGGCCGCCAACGAGTACTGCGCCGACGCCCTGCGCCGTACCGAGGACGCGGTGGCCGAGGCCTACAGCGAGATCAAGGAGTCCCACGACCACTTCCGGGCCCTGGTCAGCACCTCCTCCGGCAGCGCCTCCGGCCGCCGTGCCGCCGCCTATGACGCGGAGAAGGACGAGTGAGCCCGCTTTTGAACTGAACACCACGCGCGCCTGGATACGCCTGAACCGCCCCGCCGGTCTCCCCGGCGGGGCGGCCTCAATCTGGACAAGAACAGGGCCGGGGAACAAGTCCCCGGCCCTCTCCGTCAGTGGGAAGCCTCTGATGCCAGCAGGCGGAGCGGCTGCTCAGCAGCCGCAGCCGCTGCTGTTGCCGTTGCCGCAGCCGCAGCCGCAGAACAGGATGATCAGGATGATGATCCACAGGCAGCCATTCCCGCCAAAACCGTTGTTACCGCATCCCATAAAGAGATACCTCCTATATGAAGATTGAGCGCCGCAGGACCGGCCTCAATCCCATATTATGCGTTCGGGAAAAAAGAGTGCGCCAGTCAGACGCCGGGCCGCGAAACGCGGCCCGGCGCTGTTTTT
>CAZAIF010000029.1:0-14494 GCA_964485125.1 uncultured Oscillospiraceae bacterium
GCCCGGCGGCCAGAACTCGGCTTCCCCGCTCCAGCAGGCGGCAGGCGGCGCGGCAGCAGGCGGCCATCTAGTCCAGCTGCAACACGGCGGCCTCCAGCGTGTCTATTGCCAGCATACTGCCCCCGGCGGCCCATGTCAAGGGCGGGGCACCATGGGGCAAGAAGATTATTTTGAGAAATAAAACAAAATGGTGTTGCATTTTCCCCGCCGGAGTGCTAGGATATATTCGAAACAACTGAACAGGGATGTCTTCAGGGCAGGGTGCAATTCCCGACCGGCGGTAAAGTCCGCGAGCCATTTTGTGGTTGAATCGGTGTAACTCCGATACCGACAGTACAGTCTGGATGGAAGAAGATGTGTTGTATTTTCGCGCCTCTCCTATGAAATCGCAACACCTGAAAGGCATGGTCTTTCAGGTGTTTACTTTTTCTCAAAGGAGTCTTTCCCATGAAAACCGCAGCCCCCCCCTTCTCCGGCCAGCACAGAGACCGCCTCTCCGTCCGCTCCCTGGCGGTCAC
The DNA here is from genome assembly GCA_964485125.1 of uncultured Oscillospiraceae bacterium. Lineage (GTDB taxonomy): Bacteria > Bacillota > Clostridia > Oscillospirales > Oscillospiraceae > UMGS1766. The sequence goes on from CAZAIF010000029.1 coordinate 519, forward strand.
CGCCATGCTCAGCGCCGTGGCCTTCGTGCTGATGTTCATTGAAATCCCCATCCCCATGCTGATCCCCAGCTTTGTGAAGATGGACATCTCCGATCTGCCCGCCCTGCTGGGGGCCTTCTCTCTGGGGCCGGTCTACGGCGTGGTCATCGAACTGCTGAAAAACCTGCTCCACATCATCTTCAAGGGCACCTCCAGCGCCTTTGTGGGGGAGTTGTTCAACTTCACCATGGGCGCCGTCTTCGCCCTGGCCGCCGGGCTGATCTACCACTTCAAGAAGGACCGGAAGGGCGCCGTCATCGGCAGCCTGGTGGGCTGCGCCGTCATGGCCGTGCTCAGCGTTCCCTTCAACTACTTCCTGGTCTACCCGGCCTATGAGGTGTTTTACGGCATGCCCATGGAGGCCATCATCGGCGCCTATCAGGTCATCCTGCCCTCAGTGGACGGCCTGCTGGAGTGCCTGCTGATCTTCAACCTGCCCTTCACCTTCTGCAAGGGCCTGATCGACGCCATCATCTGCTTCCTCATCTACAAGCCCCTCTCCCCCCTGCTCCACGGGCGGAAGTGAGCGCACAGCCAAATACTCTCTTTTCCCAGCAAACAGCGCGGGGACGGCCCTTCGGGGCCGTCCTCACGCTTTCTTTTCGCTCATTTTGATGTCTGTTCATATGAGAAAATGTACATAAAATTGACATTTTCCCAGCAAGATGGTAGGATAGAAGCCCTTGGAGGTGTTCCCTTGAAAAAAATGTTAACTTCCCTGCTGGCCCTGCTGCTGCTCGCCCTGCCCCTCACCGGCTGCGCCGGGGGGCATGCCGGGGCAGAGGAGCCATCCCTCCGGGCGGCGGCCACCACCTACCCGGTCTATCTCTTCGCCCAGGCGGTCACCCAGGGAGTAGACGGCGTGGAGGTCAGCCTGGTCATCGACCAGCAGGTGTCCTGCCTGCACGACTACACCCTGACCATGCGGGATATGCGGACGGTGGAGCAGGCCGACGTACTGCTGATCAACGGCATGGGACTGGAGGATTTTCTGGAGGACGTGCTGGAGGGGCGGAATGTTGTCGACTGCTCCCAGGGCATCCAAGCCCGTGAGGCGGAGACGGAGGACGGCCACGACCACAGCGGCCTGGGCGACAGCCACAGCCACGACACGGACCCCCATATCTGGATGGACCCCCGCAACGCCGCCGTGATGGTGCAGAACATCGCGGAGGGATTGGCGGAGCTGGACCCGGAGCACGCCCAGGCCTACCGGGACAACGCTGCGGCCGCGGCCCGGGAGCTGACCGAATTCCGGGAGGAGATGCTCTCTCTGCTGGAGGACGGACACTATGATCTGATCACCTTCCACGACGGCTTCGGTTACTTCGCCGACAGCTTCGGCATGCACCTGCTGGCCGCCGTGGAGGAGGAAGAGGGCAGCGAGGCCTCCGCCAGGACCATTGTGGAGATCACCCATCTGGTGGAGGAGAACGGCCTGCCCGCGGTGTTCACCGAGGTCAACGGCAGCGACGCCACCGCCCAGGTCATCTGCCGGGAGTGCGGCATTGAGACCTATCCCCTCAGCATGTGCATGAGCGGGGACGGGGGCGGGCTGGCGGCCTATGAGGAAGTCATCCGGGGCAATATTGAGACCATCATGGAGGCATATCAGTGAGCAAACCCATCAAACACCAAAACTGCACCACCGGCTGCCAGGGCTCCTGCTGCCTGAAGGTGCAGGATCTGACCGTGGTGCGGGGGGACGATGTGATTTTGGATCACGTCAGCTTCCACATGCACTGCGGCGAGCTGATCGCCCTGATCGGCCCCAACGGGGCGGGCAAGAGCTCCCTGTTCAAGAGCATTCTGGGGCAGATGCACTACCAGGCCGGCTCCATCACCTTCCAGACCGCCGCCGGGGAGCACATGAAGCCCCGGATCGGCTATGTACCCCAGAGCCCGGCCTTTGACCCGGGGGACCCGGTGAGCGTGCTGGACCTGTTCTCCGCCGCCATCTCCCGCTATCCCATCTGGCTGCCCACTCCGAAAAAACTGCGGCAGCGGGTGGCCGGCTGCCTGGAGCGGGTCAACGCCCAGGGCCTCATGGACAAGCGGGTGGGGACCCTCTCCGGGGGGGAGGTGCAGCGGGTACTGCTGGCCATGGCCCTGGAGCCGCTGCCCAACATCCTGATCCTGGACGAGCCCATGTCCGGGGTGGACGAGGCCGGGGAGCGGCAGCTTTTGAGCCTGCTGGACGAGATCCGCACCAACTACGACCTGTCCATTTTGATCTCCACCCACGACTTCGCCACCCTCAAGCGGGTGGACAAGGTGATCCTGCTGAAAAAACAGGTACTCCGCCAGGGGCCGCCCCTGCTGGTGCTCTCCTCCCCGGAGTTCAAGGTCCAGTTCCCGGAGCACGGGAGAGGAGGTGAGGGGCGGTGAACGTCTGGTACGCCCTGGTGGACCTGCTGCCCTTCGAGTGGGCGGAGAGCGGCAGCATGTTCTTTATGAAAAACGCCCTGCTGGCCATCCTGGTGATCTCCCCCCTCTTCGGGCTGATGAGCACCATGGTGGTCCAGAGCCGGATGAGTTTCTTCTCCGACGCCCTGGGCCACAGCGCCTTTGCCGGCATCGCCATCGGCACCCTCTGCGGCCTGGCCGCCCCCACCTGGTGCGCGGTGGCTCTGGCGGTGGTGTTCGCCCTGCTGTTCAGCCTGGTGCGCCGCCGCAGCGACCTGGCCAGCGACACGGTGATCGGGGTGTTCTCCTCCACCGCGGTGGCCCTGGGCATCTTCCTGTCCACCCTGGGGGGGAGCAGCTTTACCAAATTCAACAGCCTGCTGGTGGGGGACATCCTGTCCGTCTCCCCAGCCCGGATCGGGCTGCTGGCCCTTATCCTGCTGGCGGTGGTCGTGCTCTGGGTGCTCTCCCTGAACCAGCTCACCCTGAGCGCCGTCCACCCCGCCCTGGCGGACAGCCGGGGGGTGTCCCTGTTCGCCGTGGACGCGGCCTTCAACTGCGCGGTGGCGGTGGTGGTCACCCTGACCATGACCTGGATCGGGCTGCTGGTCATCAACTCCCTGCTGATCCTGCCCGGGGCCATGGCCCGGAATATCGCCAGGAATATGCGCCAGTACACCCTGTTCTCCCTGCTGGGGGCCCTTTTTGCCGGTTTTGCCGGGCTGATGCTGTCCTACTATATCGGCTCCTCCGCCGGGGCCAGCATCACCCTGGTGCTGGCGGTGCTCTTCGCGGGCACCTTCTGCTTCCGCAAGAAGCGGCTCTAAATGGGAAAAAGCGCTTGGAAAACGGTGATTTCCAAGCGCTTTTCCCGTTGTATTCAGATCCAGGAGTCCTCGGTTTCCTGCTTGCCGTCCCGGGTCATGAGCCGGTACATGGCCTCGGCCGGGGACATGCCCTCGTAAAGCACGGCATAGGCCGCCTCGGTGATGGGCATCTCCACCCCGTGCTTATGGGCCAGCTCCCGGGCGGTCTTGGCGGCGTAGAAGCCCTCCACCACCGCGCCGATCTGTTTCACCGCCTCGTGGGGCTCCACCCCCTGGCCAACCAGGATGCCGCAGCGGTGGTTGCGGGAGTGCATGGAGGTACAGGTGACGATCAGGTCCCCCACCCCGGTCAGGCCGGCGAAGGTGGCCTGTTTCCCGCCCAGGGCGACCCCCAGCCGGGCGATCTCGGTCAGCCCCCGGGTCATCAGCATGGCCCGGGTGTTGTCCCCGTACCCCATGCCGTCGCTGACGCCGGCGCAGAGGGCAATGACGTTTTTCAGGGCCGCCCCCAGCTCCGCCCCCACCACGTCGGAGGAGGTGTAGACCCGGAAGCGCTCGTTCATAAACAGCCGCTGGACCAGCTCGGCGGCCTGCTGGTCCCGGGAGGCCGCCACGATGGCGCTGGGCATCCCCCGGCCCACCTCCTCGGCGTGGGTGGGGCCGCTGAGGGCCACCACCGGGCACCTGCCCTCGGTTTCCTCCTCGATGGCCTCGGTCAGGCGCTTGGAGGTGCCCTCCTCAATGCCCTTGGCCACGCTGACCAGCACGGCGCCGGGGGTGACAATGTCCCTCAGCTTTCGGGCGGTGGTGCGGATGGCAAAGGAGGGAGTGGCCAGCACCACCGCCCCGCAGCCGGCGGCGTCGTCCATGTCCCAGGTGAGTTTAAGCGCTTTCGGCAGGGGGACCCCCTTGAGCATGGGGTTCTCCCCGGCGGAACGGATGGCCTCATACTCCTCCTGGGTGAAGGACCAGAGGGTCACGTCGTGGCCGTTCTCCAGCAGCACCAGGGACAGGGCGGTACCCCAGCCCCCGCTGCCCAGTACACACACTTTCATTTCGGCTCCTCCCTCTCTGTGGCGTCTTCTTGTCCTTTATGGTGCAGGTGGAAGGTGTTCTCCTCCCCCTTGAAAATGCGGATGATATTGCCCCGGTGGCCCCAGAACACCAGCACCCCAATCACCACGGCGAACACGGTGACGATCACGCTGCGGTAGATGGCGGCGCTCATGACCATAAAGGCCAGGCCCGCGGTCAGGGAGCCCACCGACACCATCCGGGTCAGGGCAAAGAACAGGATGAACACGCCCCAGACCACCAGGGCGATCCGCCAGTCCATCATCAGGGCGATGGCGCCGCCGGAGAGGATGCCCTTGCCCCCTTTGAACTGGAACATACAGGGGAACATGTGGCCCAGCATGCAGGCCAGGCCCGCAATATACTTGCCCAGCACCACCCAGCCCAGCAAGTGCCCCAGCAGCAGGCTGCCCAGCAGCACCGCCAGCACCGCCTTCAGCATGTCGCACAGCACCACCACCACGGTGAGCTTGCCCCCGAAGACCCGGTAGAAGTTGGTGAGCCCGGCGTTGCCGCTGCCGTGGTTGCGCACGTCGTCCCGGAGGATATACTTGCTGACCAGCAGGGCCCCGTTGATGCAGCCCAGGAAATAGCTGACCACCACCGTCAGCACAATCAAAATTGCCACTCGTCCCAGCATGGCTCACTCCTCCTCCTTGTCGCCCTTCTGGCGGATGGTCAGGCGGATCGGGGTGCCCTCCATGCCGAAGGTGTTTCTGATCTGGTTTTCCAGATAGCGCTGATAGGAGAAATGGAACAGCCGGGCGTCGTTGCAGAAGATGACGAAATGGGGCGGCCGCACCCCGATCTGGGTCATATAGTAGATTTTAAGCCGCCGGCCCTTGTCGGTGGGGGGCTGCACCCGGGTGGTGGCGTCCGCCAAAAGCGAGTTCAGCACCCCGGTCTTGATGCGCAGGGTGGCCTGGTCGTTGACATAGTTGATCAGCTCAAAGAGCCGGTCCACCCGCTGGCCGGTGAGGGCGGAGATAAAGATAATGGGGGCGTAGGTCATATAGGCCAGATCCGCCCGGATGGCCTGGCGCATCCGGTCCATGGTCTTATCGTCCTTCTCCACAATGTCCCACTTGTTGACCACGATGATGCAGGCCTTGCCCGCCTCGTGGGCCAGTCCAGCCACCTTGGTGTCCTGCTCGGTCACCCCGTCGTTGGCGTCGATCATAATGAGGCAGACGTCGGAGCGGTTGATGGCCATGGTGGCCCGGAGGACAGAGAACTTCTCCACCCGGTCCACCACCCTGGACTTTTTGCGCATCCCGGCGGTGTCGATGAACAGGTACTTGCCCTTGTCGTTTTCAAAGTAGGAGTCCACCGCGTCCCGGGTGGTGCCCGCCACATCGCTGACGATGACCCGTTCCTCCCCCAGAATCCGGTTGACCAGGGAGGACTTGCCTGCGTTGGGCTTGCCGATGACCGCCACCTTGATGACGTCGTCCTCCCCGTCCTCTTCATCCTCCGGCGGGAAGTACTTCAGGCACTCCTCCAGCAGGTCGCCGGTGCCGTGGCCGTGGACGGCGGAGACGGCGATGGGGTCCCCCAGGCCCAGATTGTAAAACTCATAAAAGATGGGGTCCGGCTCTCCGATAGAGTCGGCCTTGTTCACCGCCAGCACCACCGGCTTTTTCGAGCGCAGCAGCATGTTGGCCACATCCTGGTCGGCGGCGGTGACGCCGGTGCGGATGTCACACACCAGGACGATCACCGTGGCGGTCTGGATGGCCAGCTCCGCCTGGTCGCGCATAAACTGTAAGATCTCGCTGTCGGTGTTGGGCTCGATGCCGCCGGTGTCCACAATGGTGAAGGTGCGCCCGCCCCACTCGCAGGGGGCGTAGAGCCGGTCCCGGGTGACGCCAGGGGTGTCCTCCACGATGGACAGCCGCTGGCCGGCCAGCCGGTTGAAGAGCATGGATTTGCCCACGTTGGGGCGGCCCACGATGGCCACAATGGGTCTTGCCATATCAGTTCACTTCCTTACTGTGCGAAGGGTTATAGGTGTAGTATTCCTCCGGGGTCTTTTCGGCGCCCTCCGAGGCGCGGCGCTGGCCGCCCCGGCCCAGGATGGCGTCCCAGAGGGCCCCGCCGTCCTGCTCCACAAAGGTCAGGGGCACCCCGAGGGCGGCCTCCACCTCCTGAATGGTGACGTCGTCCAGAAAGACGTTCTCATGGCAGCGCAGCATATTGTCCGGCAGCAGCAGCCGCTCCCCCAGGTATTTGCCCCGGAGCTGGTCGATCAGGTCCCGGCCGGTGACCAGGCCGGCCACCACGATGGTCTCCCCGAAGAAGTGGTTGACGATGGGCACCACCCGCCAGTCAAAGCCGCCGCATCGCGCCGCGGCCAGTTTCACCAGCGTTTCCAGGGTGGGGGCGGCGGAGACGCCGGTGGCGATGGTGAAGGGGGCGACGCTGCCCGGCGCCGGGGGCGCGTCGGCCTCCATCGCCGAGCGGAACTCGGTCTCCAGCAGCCGGAGCATCCCCACGCCGTTTTCCAGCTGGCGGTAGTCCTCATAGTAGCCGTCCTGGGGCAGTTCCCGGCCGGCCAGGAGGTAGAACTCGTCGGAGCACCAGAAGATGGTGGTGCCGAAGCGCTCCATGCACTTTGCTCCCCAGGCCTCCACCTGGTCGATGAGGGCGGCGGAGGAGTCCTTGTCATAGGTTTTGAGGGGGCAGAGCCCCTCCCGGAATTTGGTGACCCCCACCGGGACGATGGACACGCTGTCCACGCCGGGATACATCTCCGTCAGGTCCTCCAGGGTGCGCTGGAGGGCGGGTCCGTCGTTGATGCCGGGGCAGGCGACGATTTGGCAGTTCATGCACACACCGTTTTCGGCGAAGCGCCGCATCACCTCGATGGACTCCCCCGCCCGGCGGTTGCCCAGCATCTCACAGCGCAGAGCCGGGTCGGTGGTGTGGACGGAAACGTTGATGGGAGAGATGCGCAGGTCGATGATCCGTTGGATCTCCCGGGGGGACAGATTGGTCAACGTGATATAGTTGCCCATCAGGAAGGACAGCCGGGCGTCGTCGTCTTTAAAATAGAGAGTGTCCCGCATCCCACGGGGCATCTGGTCCACAAAGCAGAAGATGCAGTTGTTGGCGCAGGAGCGGGCCCGATCCATCAGGTAGGTGTCGAACTCCAGCCCCAGGTCCTCCCCCTCCTGCTTGCGCACCCGGACGGAGCGGGTGGAGCCGCCCTCCCCCTGCAGGGTGAGGGTCAGCCGGGCGTCATAGGTGTAGAACTTATAGTCCAGCACGTCCACGATCCGGTGGCCGTTGACCTCCAGCAGGGTCTCCCCGGGGCGGATGCGGGCCCGGTGGGCCGGCGTCCGGGGCTCCACCGATTTGATTTTAGTGCTCAAGGCGTTCCCTCCTCTCCCCTGCGGGGCACAACAAATCAGTTTATTTTATCTGAAAACCGGGCAAAAGTAAAGAGCCCGCCGCAGATCGCGGACAGGCTCGTTACTTAAGTCGTATCAACTTACTTCGCCGCCTCAGCGCTCTTGCTGTAATCGCGGCCGTTGTAGGTCCAGCAGGACGTGCAGATGCGATGGGGGAGACGGGGAGCGCCGCACTTGGGGCAGGTCAGGACGCCGGGGTTCTCCAGCTTCCAGACGTTGCTGCGTCTCTTATCGCGACGAGCCTTGGACACTTTTGCCTTTGGGACTGCCATACGTTATGACACCTCCTATTTCAGCCCTTTCGGGAGACTCACTCATTCATGCCGTTCCAGCAGCTTGGCCAGTGGGGCCAGGCGGGGGTCCAGCTCCGGCTGACAGCCGCAGGGGCCCTCGTTCAGGTCCTTGCCGCAGCGGTAGCAGCGGCCTTTGCAGTCCTCCTTGCAGAGGTTGCTGCTGTCCATGCCATAGACCATGTCGTCGGTGACGGCGTCGCCGGCGTCCAATATGGTGCCCTGGAGCAGGACAATATCGTCGTTGGCGTGCTCCTCTTCCTCCAGGTGGTCGGTCACCACATGCTCAAAGGGCACCGACATGGGCTTGAGGAAGGGTTTGCCGCACCGGTCACAGTTGACGTGGAGGACGGTGTCCGCCTGTCCGGTCATGACCAAGGCGCCGGCGTGGTTCTTCACCTGGCCGGTCACATGGACGGCCTCGGCAAAGGGATGGGCGCCGTAGAACTCCAGATCGGAGAGATCCAGGTCAAATTCAAAGGGCAGCGCCTCGCCGGGGCGCTGGATGATCTGTTTTAAATCGAGCAGCATAGCACACCTCGCATAACGGCACAAGCTGTATTATACCCCAAGGGAACTGGCGTGTCAAACATTTTTTCGGTTTTTTCTCCCAGAGCCCTTTCCCGGCGGCTAGGGCGGAAAGGCGGAAATCTCCCCTTCCGCCTGTTCAAGTCCGGCGGGATATGCTATAATCCCAGCATCGGACACAGACAAGACAGGTGAATTTGGGGAGGAGACGCCCATGCGGGAGTTTACCATCGGAAAAAATGACGCCGGGCAGCGGCTGGACCGCTGGCTGGCCAAGACCCTTCCCCTGCTGCCCGCCCCCCTGGCCCAGAAGTACATCCGCATCAAGCGCATCAAGCGCAACGGCGGCCGGGCCCAGCGGGACGACCGGCTCCAGGCGGGGGACGTGCTTCAATTATACATCAACGACGAGTTCTTTGACCAGCCCACCGAGGAGAACGCCTTTCTGAAGCTGTTCAAGCCCCGGCTGGATATTCTTTATGAGGACGAGCACATCCTGCTGGTGAACAAGGCCCCGGGGATGGTGGTCCACGCCGACGAGACGGAAAAGGTGAACACCCTCATCAACCACATCCAGGCCTATCTCTACCAGAAGCGGGAGTGGAACCCCAAGTGGGAGAACGCCTTCGCCCCCGCCCTGTGCAACCGGATCGACCGGAACACCGGGGGCATCGTCATCGCCGCCAAGACCGCCGAGGCCCTGCGGGTGATGAACCAGAAGATCCGGGACCGGGAGATCGACAAGCGCTATCTCTGCATCGTCCAGGGCCGCCCCTCCCCCGCCCAGGGCACCCTGGAGGGCTTTCTGGTGAAGGACGAGGCCAAGAAGCAGGTCTCCCTGCGCGCCAGGCCGGTGCCCGGGGGCCGCAAGGCGGTGACAAACTACCGCACCCTGGCCACCCGGGGGGAGCTGTCCCTGGTGGAGTGCGAGCTCATCACCGGGCGCACCCATCAGATCCGGGCCATGATGGCCCAGGCCGGCCACCCGCTGCTGGGGGACGGCAAGTACGGCAGCGAGCGCTTTAACCGGAAATATGGCAAAAAGCGCCAGGCCCTTTGGAGCTGGAAGCTCACCTTCCGCTTCACCACCGACGCCGGCGCGCTGGCCTATCTGAACGGCCGGAGCTGGCAGGTGGAACATGTGGATTTTGCGGAGGAGTTCTTCCCCAATTTTAATCTGGGTTAATGCGACAAAATTATTGACTTTTCGACGCTCAGGAAGTAGACTAAAGCGCATCCTTTTTTCACACCGGGGCCCGGGGCTTTTCCCGCCGCCCACAGCCCACAGACCCCAGGTCCGGCGCAGACCGGGTCCGGGACCAAAATTTGAAGGAAACGGGGGAGGATAAATGTCCAAGGAGCTGATACGGCTGGTTGATTGCGTCATGGATTTTGACGGCGAGGTCGTACTGGATTCGATCAATCTCTATATCAACGACGCTGAATTTCTCACCTTGCTGGGGCCCTCCGGCTGCGGCAAAACCACGACGCTGCGGATCATCGGCGGCTTTCAGAAGCCCACGTCCGGCGACGTGCTCTTCGACGGAAAGCGCATCAACGACCTGCCGCCCCACAAGCGCCAGGTCAACACGGTTTTTCAGAAATACGCCCTGTTCACCCATCTGAGCATCTATGAGAACATCGCCTTCGGGCTGCGCATCAGCAAGGTGCCCGAGGACGAGATCCGCCGCCGGGTGGAGGAGGCCCTCGCGCTGGTCAACCTGTCCGGCTACGAGCACCGGAGCGTCAACTCCCTCTCCGGCGGACAGCAGCAGCGCATCGCCATCGCCCGGGCCATCGTCAACCGGCCCAAGGTACTGCTGCTGGACGAGCCGCTGGGCGCCCTGGACCTGAAGCTGCGCAAGAGCATGCAGGTGGAGCTGAAAAAGATCCAGCGGGAGGTGGGCATCACCTTCGTCTACGTCACCCACGACCAGGAGGAAGCCCTCACCATGAGCGACACCATCGTGGTCATGAACGGGGGCAAAATTCAGCAGATCGGCACTCCGACCGACATTTATAACGAACCGAAAAACGCTTTCGTCGCCAACTTCATCGGCGAGAGCAACATCATCGACGGCACCATGGTGCGGGACAGGCTGGTCACCTTTGCCGGACGCACCTTCCCCTGCCTGGACGGCGGATTCGGGGAAAACGCCCCGGTGGACGTGGTGGTGCGGCCCGAGGACCTGCACCTGACCTCCCCTGAGGAGGGGCACATCCGGGGGGTGGTGGAGAGCGTCATCTTCAAGGGCATCCACTATGAGATGATGGTCAAATCCCCCACCTTCACCTGGAAGGTCCAGTCCACCCAGAGCCGGGCGGTGGGCCAGGAGATCGGCATGACCCTGACCCCCGACGACATCCACATCATGCACAAGAGCTGAGGTGGACGCCGTGAAAAACAAGTTTTTGGGTATCCCCTATATCATCTGGATGGCCATCTTCGTGGTCATCCCCCTGTTCCTGATCCTAGGCTACGCCCTGACCACCCGGGACGGGGGCTTCACCCTGTCCAACTTCACCCGGCTGGCCTCCTACGCCGGGGTGTTCGCCGACTCCTTCCTGCTGGCCATCATCGCCACCGCGGTCTGTCTGCTGATCGGCTACCCCATCGCCTACTGGATGAGCCGGGAGGGCCCCGCCTTCAAGCGCATCGCCCTGATCGTGCTGATGCTGCCCATGTGGATGAACTTCCTGCTGCGCACCTACGCCTGGATGAGCCTGCTGGAGAACACCGGCATCCTCAACGAGCTGTTCAGCGCCCTGGGCATCTTCAAGCTCATCAACGCCGTCTTCGGCACCGACATCACCTACTTCCCCATGATCAACACCAAGGGGGCGGTGGTGGTGGGCATGGTGTACAACTACCTGCCCTTTATGATCATGCCCATCTACACCGTCATCGACAAGATCGACGGCAAGGTCATCGAGGCCGCCCAGGACCTGGGGGCCAACACCGCCAACGTGTTCCGGCGGATCATCTTCCCCCTGTCCATCCCCGGGGTCATCAGCGGCATCACCATGGTGTTCATCCCCTCGGTGTCCACCTTCGCCATCAGCAAGCTGCTGGGCGGCGGCAAGACGCTGCTGCTGGGCGACCTGATCGAGATGCAGTTCTACGGCAACTCCTACAACCCCTACCTGGGCAGTGCCATCGCCCTGGTGATGATGGTCATCGTGCTGATCTGCATGGCCATCATGAACCGCTTCGGCGACGGCAAGGAAACGGCGGTGCTGTTATGAAAAGAAAGAACAGCATTTTCGCCCGGGTGTGCATGATCCTCGCCCTGATCTTCATGTACGCCCCCATCCTGGTGCTCATCGTCTTCTCCTTCAACGACTCCAAAAGCCGCACGGTGTGGACCGGCTTCTCCCTGCACTGGTACACCGACCTGTTCTCCGACACCCGGATCTTAAACAGCCTGGCCACCACTCTGGAGGTCTCGCTGCTGGCCATGATCGTCTCCACCATCCTGGGCACCGCCGCGGCAGTGGGCTTCGCCAGCATGCGCCGCAAGCCCAGAGCCGTAGTCATGGCCGTCAACAACATCCCCATGACCAACGCCGACATCATCACCGGCGTGTCCCTGATGATGCTCTTCGTCTTCGCCTTCGGGGCCTTCAACGCCTCCATCGGCCAGGTCTTCGGCATCACCCTGCGCACCGGCTTCGGCACCCTGCTGCTGGCCCACATCACCTTTGACGTGCCCTACGTCATCCTGTCGGTGCTGCCCAGGCTCAACCAGCTGGATCCCAACCTCTACGAGGCGGCCATGGACCTGGGGGCGCCCCCCTGGCGGGCCTTCCGCAAGGTGGTGCTCCCTGAGCTGATGCCCGGCATCATCAGCGGAGCCCTGCTGGCTTTCACCATGAGTTTGGACGACTTCGTCATCTCCTACTTTACCGCCGGCAGCGGGGCCTCCACCCTGTCCATGGAGATCTACTCCATGACCCGGCGGCGCATCTCCCCGGAGATCAACGCCCTGTCCACCCTGGTGTTTGTGGTGGTGCTGCTGGTGCTGGTCATCGTCAACGTCCGCTCTGTCCGCCAGGAGAAAGCCAGGCTCAAGCGGGAGCAGGCATGGAAGAGCGCCGGCTGAACCCATCTCCCGCTCCGCCCTCCGGGCCGGGGCGGACCAGACCCAATATTATATTTTATATCCGAAAGGGGATAGATAAATGAAAAAAACCGTATTTGCCCTCGTGCTCACCCTGGTGATGGTGATGAGCCTGACCTTTGGCCTCACCGGCTGCGGAAGCTCCGGCCCCGTGGTCAACGTCTATAACTGGGGCGAGTATATCGACGAAGATCTGCTGGACAAATTTACGGAAGAGACCGGCATCCGGGTGAACTACGACACCTACTCCGACAACGAATCCCTCTATTCCATGCTCTCCAGCGGCAGCGCCAGCTATGACGTCATCATCCCGTCGGACTACATGATTTCCCGGATGATTGACGAGGATATGCTGGAGGAGCTGAATTTTGACAATATTCCCAACTTTCAGTATATCGACGACGCCTACAAGGGGCTGGAGTACGACCCGGATGACCGGTACTCCGTGGCCTACACCTGGGGCACCGTGGGCATCATCTACAACACCACCATGCTGGACTATGTACCCGACAGCTGGAGCGTCCTCTGGGACGAGGAACTCAGCGGCCAGATCCTGATGTTCAGCAACAGCCGGGACGCCATCGGCATCGCCCTGAAGTATATGGGCTACTCCCAGAACAGCACCGACCCGGACCAGATCACCGAGGCGGTGGACCTGCTCATCCAGCAGAAGCCCCTGGTCCAGGCCTACGTCATGGACCAGATCTTTGACAAGCTGGAGGGCGGCGAGGCCGCCGTGGGGCCCTACTACGCCGGGGACGCCATCACCATGATCGAGGAGAACCCCGACCTGGCCTTTGTGGTCCCCAAGGAGGGCACCAACCTGTTCGTGGACGCCATGTGCATCCCCAAGGGCGCCCAGAACAAGGAGAACGCCGAGGCCTTCATCAACTTCATGTGCGACCCGGAGAACATGGCCGCCAACATCGAGTATATCGCCTACTCCTCCCCCTCCAGCGCCGCCCGGGAGCTGCTCAGCGACGAGCTGAGAAACAGCGAGATCTGTTATCCCGATGAGGCGCTGCTGGCCAACACCGACACCTTCATCAACCTGCCCCAGGACATCCTGGACCTCTACGACAGCGAGTGGGTCCGGCTGATGACCGCCTGAGTTTTTCCCGCAAGGACGGGCACGCTGCAGAATAGACGTCTGCTGCGCGCCCGTCTTTTGTGCGCAAACACAGTTGACCTCGCCGCTCACAGCCGTTACACAGGTCTTGTTTTGGTCTGATCTGCATAATCTAAGACGAAAGCATAAAGATAGGCAGTACAACCTTT
>CAZAIF010000030.1:0-13974 GCA_964485125.1 uncultured Oscillospiraceae bacterium
CTATTCAGGAATAGAGTGGACTTTATAAAAAAAATGTGTTAAAATCACCTCTATACTTAGGTGTATTGTGTGCTGACGGGGAGGAATGACAGGATGGCGGGCAAGCTGATCGTGTTGGAGGGGACGGACGGCTGCGGCAAATCCACCCAGTTCGCCCGGCTGTGCGGCCGCCTGGAGGCCCAGAGGGTGGCATTTCAGCATCTGAAGTTTCCCCAGTATGAGGAGGAGTCCTCTGCCCTGATCCGCATGTACCTGTCCGGGGCCTTCGGCTCCAGCCCTGGGGACGTCAACGGCTATGCCGCCTCGGCGTTCTACGCGGTGGACCGCTATGCCTCCTATAAGAAGGTGTGGGGGCGCTGGTACGAGGAGGGCGGGCTGGTGCTGGCCGACCGCTACACCACCTCCAACGCCATCCACCAGGCATCCAAGGTGTCCCCGCAGGCGCGGGAGGACTTCTTCCGCTGGCTCTACGACTTTGAATTTGACAAGCTGGGCCTGCCCCGGCCCGACCTGGTGCTCTACCTGGACGTGCCCATCGAATACACCGTGGGTCTGCTCCGCGCACGGGAGGAGCGGACCCACACCCACTCCGACATCCATGAGCGGGACAGCGCCTATCTGCGCACCTGCCGGGAGAGCGGCGCCCAGGCCGCCCGGGTGCTGGGCTGGTACCGGGTGCAGTGCGTCCGGGACGGAAAGATGCGGTCCATCGAGGACATCCACGGGGAGATCTGGGCTCAGGTCGACCCCCTGCTGAAGTGAGGAGGAAACCGATTATGTCGAAACAGGTGTGTGTGCTTCTGGCCGACGGCTTTGAGGAGTCGGAGGCCGTTGTCCCTGTGGACCTGCTCCGCCGGGGCGGCGTCGAGGTGATCCTGGCCGGGGCGGAGGCCCTGCAGGTGCGCAGCAGCCACGGCATCCTGGTCACCGCCGACGCCCTGCTCTCCGGCATGGACCTGGAGAGGGTAGACATGGTGTTTGTCCCCGGCGGCCTGGGGGGCGTCAACAACCTGCTCGCCAGCGCCGCCGCCCGGGACTTTTTGGCCCGGGCCGCGGCGGCGGACAAATACCTGGCCGCCATCTGCGCCGGACCCACGGTGCTCAGCCGGCTGGGGCTGATCGACGGCAGGCGGGCGGTGTGCTACCCCGGCTGTGAGGAGCTGCTGCCCCCGGCGGTCCATGTCCCGGGAGAGCGCACCTGTCGGGACGGGAAGCTGCTCACCGGCGAGGCCGCTGGCAGCGCCTTTGCCCTGGGGCTGCTGATGCTGGAGGTGCTGGAGGGGGCGGAGGCCTCCGATCAGGTGCGCCGCAGCGTCTGTTACTATGGATGACAAGGCCGCCCTCCGCGACGAGATCCGCCGCCGGGAGCAGGGGCTCTCCGAGGCGGAGCGGCGGGAGAGCGACGAAGCCCTGGGCCGCCGGTTCCTGGACCACCCCCAAGTGCGGGCGGCCCGGACCATCCTGCTCTTCGCGGGCATGGGCACGGAGGTGGATACCTGCCCTCTGCTGGACGCCCTGGCGGATCGGGGGAAGGTTCTCTGCCTGCCCCGCTGCCTGCCCGGCGGCGGAATGGAGGCCAGGCGCTATGAGCCCCGGCGCCTGGTCCGCCACCGCTACGGCATGCTGGAGCCCGGCGAGGACTGCCCCCGGGTGGACAAGGGGGCGCTGGACCTGATCCTGGTGCCCGCCCTCTGCTATGACCGCCGGTGCTTCCGGCTGGGCCGGGGCGGGGGCTACTACGACCGGTATCTGGCGGATTACCCCGGCTTCACCCTGGGGCTGTGCCGGGATGCCCTGCTCCAGGAGGCGGTTCCGGTGGAGCGCTGGGACCGGGACGTGGACACGGTGCTGACGGAGACGGAGCGGTTCGGAAGATAATCCGCCGCCCCGGCCGTTATCATAAAATATAGACAGAAATGGACACAGCGGGGCGGCCGTGTCCCCGGCGCGGGCGGCCCGGCGGCAAACCCCCAAGACAGGAGTGATGGAAATGTCTCTGCCCTACGATCCCAACGACGGTTACGGGATGGACGATTTCAATATTGAGGACTATACCCGACGGGTCAATTTTGACGGGGAGGACCAGGCGCCATACCCGGAGGAGGGGGAGGCCGCCCCCTACGGCGATACCGGAGAGTACACCCCGGTGGGGAGGGAAGAGAGAGTGCATCCAACGCGAAAGCACCGCAGAAAGCGGCAGCCTACCAGCATTCGGGTCCTGCGCAGAGTGTTGATCCTGCTGATCTATCTGCTGGTGGTCACCTTTGCCGCCTATCTGCTGGCCACCTTCGGCTGGCGCTGGGCCAACGACCTGCTGGCGCTGAACAAGGAGGAGATCACCGCCTCGGTGGCTCTGGAGGACGATATGTTCACCGAGGAGACGGTCACCGACGAGGACGGGGAGACCTCCACCGTCTACCACGCCGACCTGGCCCAGGTGGCGGACGCACTGAAGGAGAACGGCCTGATTGAGTACAAGTGGCTCTTCCAGCTCTTTGCCGCCTTCACCGGCAAGGCGGACAACCTGGCCCCGGGCACCTATGAGCTCAACACTGACATGGACTACAGCGCCCTGCTGCGGAATATGGGAGCCACCTCCTCCGCCCGGGCCACTGTGGAGGTGATGATCCCCGAGGGCTACACGCTGGACCGCATCTTCGCGCTGCTGGAGGAGAACGGGGTGGCCACGGCCAGCGAGCTGACCGACGCCGCCGCCAATTACGACTTTGACTACAGCTTCCTGGACGACTCCACCCTGGGCCAGTCGGAGCGGCTGGAGGGCTACCTGTTCCCGGACACCTACGAGTTCTACGTGAACAGCGATCCTGAGACCGTGCTGAGCCGCATGCTCTCCAACTTTGAGAACCGGGTCTTTGACCCGGAGCAGGTGGATCAGGAGCTGATCGCCCAGGCCGAGGCCGACGGCTACTCCCTGCGGGACATCCTGACCATCGCCTCCATCATCGAGCGGGAGACCGACGGCGTGGATCAGACCAGCATCGCCTCGGTCATCTACAACCGGCTCAACCAGGGCGGCGGCACCAACGGCTATCTCCAGATGGACTCCACCATCTACTATATCATCGGCGATTACTCCCGGGCCCTGACCGCCGAGGATCTGGCCATCGACAGCCCCTACAACACCTATCTCTATCAGGGCCTGCCCGCCGGACCCATCTGCTGCCCCGGTCTGACCGCCATTCGGGCGGCGCTGGACCCGGACGAGACCAACTACTACTATTTCTATCTGGGCGACGACGGCACCACCCATTTCTTCTCCAACTATGACGATTTCCTGGCCTTCCGGGATTCTCAGACCGGCGAGAGCCAGGATGGCGGCGATGAGGGCGCCAGCGATGTGGAGGGCTGAGCGGAAAAAGCCCGAGCTGCTCGCCCCGGCCGGGGATATGGAGCGGCTGCGCATGGCGTTGGCCTACGGGGCCGACGCGGTCTATCTGGCCGGCGCCTCCTTCGGGATGCGGGCCTTCGCCGGCAACTTTGACGAACACACCATTTACGACGCCGCCCGCCTCTGCAAAGAGGCGGGTGTGCGCACCCATGTGACCATCAATACCATGCCCCGGGGGGACGAGGTGGAACGGCTGCCCCGGTGGCTGGAGCTCCTCCAGGACGCCGGGGTGGACGCGGTGATCGTGGCCGACCTGGGGGCCTTCCGGCTGGCGGAGCGGTACGCCCCGGCCCTGGAGCGCCATATCTCCACCCAGGCCAGCGTCTCCAACCCGGTCACCGCCCGGGCCTGGTACGAGCTGGGGGCCAAGCGGGTCATCCTGGCCCGGGAGCTCAGCCAGGAGGAGGTGGCCGCCATCCGCCGGGAGACTCCGCCCGGGCTGGAGATCGAGGCCTTCGTCCACGGGGCCATGTGCGTCAGCTACTCCGGGCGGTGCCTGCTCTCCAACTACATGACCGGCCGGGACGCCAGCCGGGGGGCGTGCGCCCAGCCCTGCCGCTATCAGTACTACCTGATGGAGGAAAAGCGCCCCGGGGAGTATTTCCCGGTCTTTGAGGATGAGAAGGGCACCTATATTATGAACTCCCGGGACATGTGCATGATCGACCATGTGGGGGAGCTGATGGACATCGGCCTGGACTCCTTCAAGATCGAGGGACGGGCCAAGTCGGCCTACTATGCCGCCATCGTCACCGGGGCCTACCGCCATGCCATTGACGCCGCCTGGGAGGGCCGCCCGCTGGAGCCCATCTGGCGCTCCGAGGTGGACAAGGTGTCCCACCGCCACTACTCCACCGGCTTCTGGTACGGCCAGCCCGGCCAGTTCTATGAGGACGCCCGCTACATCCGGGACTGGCAGGTCTGCGCCATCGTGGAGGACTGCGATCAAAACGGCCTGGCCACCCTGTCCCTGCGCAACAAGTTCGCCGCCGGGGACCAGGTAGAGCTGGTGGGGCCGAATACCGAGCCCTTCTCCTTTGTGGCTCCGGTGATGGAGACCCCGGACGGCCTGCCCCTCCGGGAACCCAAGACCCCCCAGATGAAGTTCAAATTGCAGCTGGACCGCCATGTCCCGCCCCTGTCCATCCTCCGCCGGGCGGTGGACCTGACGCCGGGAAAGGAGAAGTGAACCATGCTGATCCGTCTGATAATATTGGCTGTGCTGGAGCTGGGCCTGGGACTGTTCTGTATTATGGAGCAAAAAGCTGCCCCAGGGCTACGGCCTGGTGGGAAAGATTCTGCTGGTGCTGAGGGTGTGCACCGTCCTTTTCTGCGCCGTGATGCTGTTCTGGCAGGGCGGATAAGCGGTAAATGCCCGGTGGGGGAGAGCAAAACGCCTCCCCGTGTACGTTTGTCAATGATGTGAGATTCCAAAACGATTGAGTTGAGATAGTCTTGAGGCCTGGGCCGCCCCGGGGCGGGTAATCTGTTTTGCAGTTCAGGAGGATCTATGATATAATAACCTGGGAAATTTCCCGCCCCGGGGGCTGGAGGGCCGCTTGGGGCGGAAGGGAGCGCACGATGACAGTTCACACACAGAGCGCCGCCGAGACTGAGGCGCTGGGGGAGCGGCTGGCGAAGGCTCTCCGGGGGGGCGAGGTGATCGCCTACACCGGCGACCTGGGGGCGGGGAAGACCGCCTTCACCCGGGGGCTGGCCCGGGGACTGGGGATCACCGGCCGGGTGACCAGCCCCACCTTCACCATCGTCAACGAGTACGAGGGGGGGCGGCTGCCCCTGTTCCACTTCGATATGTACCGGCTGTCCTCCTCCGACGAGCTCTACGACATCGGCTGGGAGGACTACCTGGCCCGGGGGGGCGTCTGCGCCGTGGAGTGGAGCGAGATCGTCGCCGACGCCATTGAGTCCGGCGCCATCCGGGTGGACATCCAGCACCTGGGGGGCGATGAGCGGCAGATCACCATCACGGGGGTGGAGTTGGAGCCATGAAGATCCTTGCCTTTGAGTCCTCGGCCAAGGCGGCCAGCGTGGCGCTGTGCGAGGACGAGTTTTTGATCGCCCAGTCCTATCAGAACAGCGGCCTGACCCACAGCACCACCCTGCTGCCCATGGCCAAGAGCCTGCTGGATCACTGCGGGGCGTCGCTGGAGCAGGTGGACTGCCTGGCGGTGGCCGCCGGCCCCGGCTCCTTCACCGGGCTGCGCATCGGCATCTCCACGGTGAAGGGGCTGGCCTGGGGGCAGGAGAAGCCCTGCGCCGGGGTGTCCACCCTGGAGGCCATGGCCTGGAACCTGGCCCATGTGGACGGCATTGTCTGCTGCGCCATGGACGCCCGGCGCCACCAGGTCTACAACGCCCTGTTCCGGGCCAAGAACGGCGCCCTGGAGCGGCTGTGTGAGGACCGGGCCGTCTCCCTGGAGACGCTGGCCGGCGAACTGGCGGGCTTCCAGGAGAAGCAAATTGTGGTTGGAGACGGGGCCCAGCTGTGCTATAATGACGCAAAGGCCCGAGGCCTCTCCCTAGAGCTGGCCCCGCCCCACATGCGCTTCCAGAGCGCCTGGGGGGTGGCCCGGGCCGCCCTGGAGCAGGCCCGCCGGGGCGGGCTGGTCAGCGGTGAGGCGCTGGAGGCCCGCTATCTCCGGCTCTCCCAGGCGGAGCGGGAGCGGCTGGAGCGGAACAAAGAGAACAGGACTTGAAAGAAAGGGGAATCCACCATGAGCGTACACGTTTTGAACCACCCCCTGCTGCAGCACAAGCTGTGCATTCTGCGGGACAAGCGGACCGGCACCCGGGATTTCCGCACCACGGTGTCGGAGATTGCCATGCTGATGTGCTACGAGGCCACCCGGGACCTGCCCCTGCGGGAGATCGACGTGGAGACCCCGGTGGGGGTGGCCCGCTGCCACTGCATCTCCGGCAAGAAGCTGGCGGTGGTGCCGGTGCTCCGGGCGGGGCTGGGGATGGTGGACGGCATCCTGGACCTGATCCCCTCGGCCAAGGTGGGCCACATCGGCCTCTACCGGGACCCGGAGACGCTGGAGCCGGTGGAATACTACTGCAAGATGCCCCAGGACATCTCCGAGCGGATGGTGCTGCTGGTGGACCCGATGCTGGCCACCGGCGGCAGCGCCAGCGCCGCCATCCAGTTTATCAAGAATCACGGCTGCCGGAATATCATAATGATGAACATCATCGCCGCCCCGGAGGGAGTGGCCCGGATCGAGCAGGACCACCCGGACGTGGAGTTCTATGTGGCCGCCCTGGACGCACGGCTGAACGACCACGGCTACATCGTCCCTGGCCTGGGCGACGCCGGGGATCGGATCTTCGGCACCAAGTGAACTCACAAGCCGCGGGGGCGGTGTTCCTCTTTTCATTCTAGCGTTTTTTCTGGAGGTAAATGCTTATGTGTGGAATTGTCGGCTATGTGGGCCTCCAGGAGGCCGCCCCCATCCTCCTGGAGGGGTTGTCCCGGCTGGAGTACCGGGGTTATGACTCGGCGGGCATCGCGGTGTACGACCCGGAGCGGGGGCTCCAGGTCCACAAGGCCAAGGGCAGGCTGAAGGCCCTCTACGACCTGGTGGAGGGGGGGGCCGCCGTCCGGGGCCAGGTGGGCCTGGGCCACACCCGCTGGGCCACCCACGGCCAGCCGTCGGACCTGAACTCCCACCCCCATGTCAGCCAGTCCGGCCGGATCGCCGTGGTCCACAACGGCATCATCGAGAACTATCTCCCCCTGCGCCGCCGGCTGGAGGCCCGGGGCGTCCGCTTCGCCTCGGAGACCGACACCGAGGTGGCCGCCCAGCTGGTGGACTACTACTATAAAGACAACATTCTGGAGGCGGTGGTCAAGGCCCTGAGCCAGATCGAGGGCTCCTACGCCTTGGGCATCATCTGCGTGGACCACCCCGACCAGCTCATCGCCGCCCGGAAGGACGGCCCGCTGGTGCTGGGCTACGGGGAGGGGAGCAGCTTCCTGGCCAGCGACGTCACCGCCGTCATCAAGTACACCCGGGACGTGGCCTACATGGAGGACGGGGAGATCGCCGTCCTGACCGCCGACCGCATCCAGGTCTACGACAGCCTGCTCAACCCGGTGGAGAAGGAGCGCTCCACCGTGGACTGGGAGATCTCGGCGGCGGAGAAGGGGGGCTATGAGCACTTCATGATCAAGGAGATCATGGAGCAGCCCGAGGCCATGCGCAAGTGCCTGTTCCCCCGGCTGAAGGACCGGCGGGTGGTGCTGGAGGGGCTGACCATCACCCCGGAGTACATCCGCGGCCTGCGCAAGCTCTATGTGGTGGCCTGCGGCTCCTCCTATCACGTGGGCATGGTGAGCAAATACTTCCTGGAGCACCTGCTCCGGCTGCCGGTGGAGGTGGCCTTGGCCTCGGAGTTCCGCTACAGCAGCCCCATCGTGGACGAGAACACCCTGGTGGTGGTCATCAGCCAGTCCGGCGAGACGGCGGACACCCTGGCCGCCCTGCGGGAGGCCAAAAAGCTGAGGGCCCGCACCCTGGGGGTGGTCAACGTGGTGGGCAGCTCCATCGCCAAGGAGTGCGACGACGTGCTCTACACCTGGGCCGGGCCGGAGATCGCCGTGGCCACCACCAAGGGCTATTCCACCCAGCTGGGGGTGCTCTACCTGGTGGGGCTCTACTTTGCCGACCTGCTGGGCAGGCTGGACGGGGCGGACTATGACCGGCTGGTGGGCCAGCTGCTGCTGCTGCCCAGCTGCATGGAGCAGGTGCTGGAGCAGAAGGAGAACATCCAGTACCTGGCCTCCCAGTACTTCAACCACGAGTCCATCTTCTTCATCGGCCGGAACATCGACTACGCCATGGGACTGGAGGGCTCCCTGAAGCTGAAGGAGATCTCCTACATCCACTCCGAGGCCTACGCCGCCGGCGAGCTCAAGCACGGCACCATCTCCCTGATCGAGCAGGGCACCCTTGTGGTGGCCCTGGCCACCTACGGCGCCCTCTTCGACAAGACCATGAGCAATATCGTGGAGGTGAAGAGCCGGGGGGCCGACGTGGTGGCCCTGACCACCGAGTCCCACCGGCCGGCCATGGAGAGCCAGGCCAGCGGGATCATGGTGATCCCCGAGCTGGACCCCATGCTGATGCCCTCCCTGGCGGTGCTGCCCCTGCAGATGTTCGCCTACTATGTGGCCCTGAACCGGGGCTGCGACATCGACAAGCCCCGCAATCTGGCCAAGTCGGTCACAGTGGAATAAAATACAGCGTGCGTTGCAGAATCGGATTCTGCAACGCGCGTTTTTCTGCCGGATGCCGCATGGTATGCCAGCCCTCAGTGCCCCGCCGGCTTGCGCTCCACCAGGCCGCGCTCGGTGGTCAGGTCGGCGTGGAGCAGGGCGGCAAAGACCACCCCCAGGGGGAGCAGGGCCGCCCAGATGGCCCGCCCCGAGAGCAGGCGGCAGCAAAGGGTTCCCGCCACCGCCCCCAGCACGAAGAAGCACAGCATCTGGATGTGCTGGAGCAGCCTGGGCCGGTGGGACTTGTCCCCGGAGCGGCGGTGCTTCAGCTCCACGGCGATGCCGATGCCGATCTGCCGGATGTGGTTGGTGGCGAAGGTGGTGGCCATGGGCACCCCCTGGGCCTGACGGAAGGTGTTGTACTGCATGGAGGCGATGAAGTTGATGGTCACCTGGGCGATCTGCACCGGGGCGCTGTCGGGGACGAAGCCCAGCAGGGCCACCGCCGCCATCTCGATGCCGATGAGCAGGGTGTCCCAGCGCAGGGGCAGGTGGTGCTTTACCGGGGTGGGCACCAGCTCGGAGATCACCGCCCCCAGCAGATAGGCGGAGATGGGGATCAGGTAGTACAGCGCCTGCCCCCACTCCCCGGAGCCCAGGGCCATGCCCATCAGCACCACGTTGCCGGTCTGGGCGTTGCAGAACACGTTGCCCCGCAGCAGGTAGGTGTAGGCCCCGAAGAGCCCGGCCACCCCCATCAGAATGTGATACACCCAGGTGCGCTCGCACATCAGATAGTAGGTCCCCTCCGCCTTGCGCGCCTTTCCCATGAAAACCAGCTCCCTTTCGACGCCATATTGCGGCCATTTTACCACAGATCCGGCCCGCCGGCCAGGGTCATATTCCACAAGGGCGAGGACCGGGAATTCCTATTTCCCCGTCAGGACAGCTCCTCAGGGGCTTCGGCGATCAGGGTGAAGTGGCTGCGCCGGCAGCGCAGCAGCCCGTCCCGCTGCAATTTGGACAGCTCCGCCGACATGGCCGCCCGATCCACACACAGGTAATCCGCCGGCTGCTGCCGCCGGGAAAAGCTCCTTCGCTGGCGCTCAGGATGACAAAATGCGGGGCTGTTGCAACTGCAGCAGCCCCTTTTCGACTCCGTTTCCGGCCGAAGGCCCCGATTGACTTCAAAAAAGGCCCCATGCTATAATCAATGGGACAGCAAGACACCGATCCCCCGCCGCCCCGGCGGCGGGGACAGGCCCACACATTGAGGGAGGATTTACCATGCACATGAGACAGATCACCTTGGGCTCCACCGGCATCACGGTGCCCCAGAACGGCTTTGGCGCCCTGCCCATCCAGCGGGTGGGGATGGAGAGGGCGGTCCGGATCCTCCGCCGGGCCTATGATGGGGGGATGCGCTTCTTTGACACCGCCCGGGCCTACAGCGACAGCGAGGAGAAGCTGGGCCGGGCCCTGAGCGTCTACCCTCGGGAGAGCTTCTTCCTGGCCTCCAAGACCATGGCCACTGCTCCGGAGGAGTTCTGGCGGCAGCTGGACACCTCGCTGAAGCTGCTGAACACCGACTATCTGGACATCTACCAGTTCCACTGCGCCGCCCGGGTCTTCGCCCCCGGCGACGGCACCGGGATGTATGAGTGTATGCTCCAGGCCAGGGAGCAGGGAAAAATCCGCCACATCGGCATCACCGCCCACCGGCTCCAGGTGGCCCTGGACGCGGTGGACTCCGGCCTCTATGAGACCATCCAGTTTCCCTTCAGCTACCTCTCCTCGGACAAGGAGCTGGAGCTGGTGCGCCGCAGCCGGGAGAAAAACATGGGCTTCCTGGCCATGAAGGCCCTGGCCGGCGGCCTCATCAACCAGTCCAGGCCCGCCATGGCCTTTATGGCCCGGTTTGACAACGTGCTGCCCATCTGGGGCATCCAGCGGGAGGGCGAGCTGGAGGAGTGGCTGGCCTTCATGGAGGAGGTGCCCGAGATGGACGGGGAGATGCGGGACTTCATCGCCCGGGAGCAGCGGGAGCTGGCCGGGGAGTTCTGCCGGGGCTGCGGCTACTGTATGCCCTGTCCCGTGGGCATCCAGATCAACCAGTGCGCCCGGATGTCCCTGATGCTTCGCCGCGCCCCCTCCCGGAACTGGCTGACCGAGGAGATGCAGGCGGAGATGAAGAAGATCGAGCAGTGCCTGCACTGCAACCAGTGTTCCGGCAAGTGTCCCTATGAGCTGGACACCCCGGCCCTGCTGGCCAAGAACTACGAGGACTACCAGCGGGTGCTCTCCGGGGAGGTCCGGGTGTGATCGAAATACTGGATCATTGACAGGAGGGGGGAGGTGGCGCCATGACGGACCGGATTCCCTGGGAGAAGCTGCCCCCGGCGGGGGTGGAGGTGATCCGGGCGCTGGAGCGGGCCGGCCATGAGGCATGGTTCGTGGGGGGCTGTGTCCGGGACCTGCTGATGGGCCGCGCCCCCCACGACTGGGACATCTGCACCAGCGCCCTGCCGGAGCAGACCCGCTCCGCCCTGGCGGGCTATCGGACCCACGACACCGGCCTGCGTCACGGCACCCTGCTGGTCATTGCCGGGGGAGCGGGCTACGAGGTCACCACCTTCCGCGCCGAGGCGGGCTACTCCGACCACCGCCACCCCGACGCCGTCCGCTTCGTCCGCACCCTGGAGGAGGACCTGGCCCGGCGGGATTTCACCGTCAACGCCATGGCCTTCCACCCGGAGCGGGGGCTGGTGGACCCCTTCGGGGGCCGCGCCGACCTGGTGCGGGGGCTCATCCGGGCGGTGGGGGACCCGGAGCTTCGCTTCGGGGAGGACGCACTGCGCATCCTGCGGGCCCTGCGCTTTGCCGGCCGCTTCTCCTTCGCCCTGGAGGAGGGCACCGCCCGGGCCGTCCACGTTCTCCGGGGGGATCTGGACCGGATTGCCCGGGAGCGGGTCTTTGCCGAGCTCAAGGCCATCCTGACCGCCCCGGGACAGGCGGCGGCCGGGCTGCTGCTGGAGTTCCGGGACGTGTTCGCCCAGGTGGTGCCCGAGGTGGCCCCTCTCTTTGACTACGACCAGGACAACCCCCACCACGACGCCGACGGCTGGCGCCACACCGCCCGGGTGGTGTCCCAGGTGGAGCCCACGCCCGCCCTCCGGCTGGCCGCCCTGTTCCACGACGTGGGCAAGCCCGGCTGCTGCACCCGGGACGGCCAGGGAGTCTCCCACTTCTACGGACACAACCGCCGCAGCGCCCAGCTGGCCCGCCAGGCCCTGCTCCGGCTGCGCTGCGACAACCAGACCCGGGCGCGGGTGGAGGGCCTGATCGCCATCCACGACTGCACCCTGCCCACCGACCTGCCCGCCGCCCGGCGCTTCCTGGCCCGCCACGGCCTGGAGCTGACCCGGGACCTGTTGGAGCTGCGCCGGGCCGACGTGCTGGGCCAGTCCCCTTTTCGGCGGGAGGAGAAGCTGGGCCAGCTGTCCGCTTTCGCCGCCCTGGTGGACCGGGCGGCGGAGCAGCCCTGCTGGTCGCTGAGGCAGCTGGCGCTGAAGGGGAGCGACCTGACCGCCCGGGGCATGCCCCCGGGGCCGGCGGTGGGCCGGGCCCTCAGAAGCGTGCTGGAGGCGGTTATGGACGGGGCGGTGCCCAACCGCCGTGAGGACCTGCTGGCCTGGCTGGAAGGGCAGTTCCCCGGGACGGACAGCCCGTCCGAACCGAAAGGAACGGAGACAGCAGAATAGTTTACCATAACGGTGCAGGGAATTCCCCGTGCACGTTTTCAAACAGAAAACCAGGGCCTCCGCGCCTTTGCGGAGGCCCTGGCCTTTAAGGGTGGCTCAGCGGCACTGGTTCTTGCTGCCAGCCTTGAAGGAGGCGCACTCGGTGTTGTCGCAGCAGGTGACCTCCGGGGTGCAGCTGCCCACCTTGATGGTGTTCAGGGTGCAGTAGCCCTGGTTGCCGGCGTGGTAGGCGCAGCTGTTGACCGAACATGCGATGCTGTGATTGACCTGTTCCATGGTTCATTCCTCCGTTTCAAATTGCGGAATGCTCCGCTGCCTACAGTATGTCCGCCCTCCGGGGGGATTATTCCCGCCGCCAGCGCAGCGCTTCGGTGGACCCGGCCCGGCGCAGCACATGGCCGGTCAGCACCATGTCCGCCGCGAAGAGCAGGGAGAGAGGGAGGAGCAGCAGGTCGAGCAGGCCCTCCACCAGCCGCCCCGCCAGGGGCTGGAACAGGTAGCGCAGCGCCAGTCCCAGCACCCCCCAGATCAGGGAGAAGGGCAGGCAGATCCGTCCCTGGACGTTGCCGGGCAGGCTCCGGTAGTCCCAGAAGGAGACGTGCCACACCTTTTCGTAGAACAGGGCGGCCAGGTACTCTGCCCCGGTGGCCAGCGCCGCCGAGGCGGCGAAGAGCAGCGCAGGTGCGGCGGCCACCGGCTCCGGCAGCAGGGCGATGGCGGTGGCCCCCAGCCCGTAGACCGGGCAGACCGGCAGCAGCAGATGGCACTTCCGGTCCCGCTTCCGGGCGCCCACCGCCCGGGCATAGGCCACCTCCAGCAAAAAGCCCAGCACACTGTAGAGATAAAAATACCACATCCATTTCATATTCCCAGTTTGCCCCGGGTCGGGCATTTCTAGTCGGCGGGGGAAAACGGGACGGGATAAAATATTGCCAGGATAAAGTGAAAATTTCTTGACATTGTCATAGGAGTATGGTAATATATTCGAGCTGGCAATCGAGCGTGCGGGTGTAGTTCAATGGTAGAATCCCAGCCTTCCAAGCTGGTCGCGTGGGTTCGATTCCCATCACCCGCTCCAGATGCGCCTGTAGCTCAGGTGGATAGAGCAACTGCCTTCTAAGCAGTGGGCCGGGGGTTCGAGTCCCTCCAGGCGTACCACCGCCTTCCCAGGTGAGACTCAGATGTCACATTGCCCCCGCGAATCCCTATGGTGGATGTAGCTCAGTTGGTTAGAGCGCCAGATTGTGGCTCTGGAGGCCGACGGTTCGACTCCGTTCATCCACCCCATAAGAAGTAAGGGACAAAGTCAGAGCGGCTCATAGCAGTATGAATCGGTCTGACTTTTCTCTTATTCTTCTGTCGCATTGGGATGTCGCCAAGCGGTAAGGCACAGGACTTTGACTCCTGCAGTCGTGGGTTCGAATCCCGCCATCCCAGCCAAGTGTTCCCGCGGCCATCGCCGCTCTGATAGATTTTTGCATATCGGTATGATCCATTAGCTCAGCTGGCAGAGCACCTGCCTTTTAAGCAGGGTGTCCGGAGTTCGAGCCTCCGATGGGTCACCA
>CAZAIF010000031.1:0-13326 GCA_964485125.1 uncultured Oscillospiraceae bacterium
TCCAGGCTCTCGTCGGTGGAGCCGTTGTCCACCACGATGAGCTCGAAATCCTGCTCCGTCTGGGCGTAGACCGACTCAATGGAGTCCTTCAGCCAGCCCTTGCCGTTGATATTGGGGATCACGATGGTCGCTTTCATGGCGCGTTCCGTCCTTATCCGGGAAATTCTTGGTCACAGGCGCCAGTATAGCACACTTTTCCCAAAATGAACAGCCCAAAGCGGCCCCGGCTATCAGACCGGGCACTGCATCCCGGTGTGGTCGATGGTGTACTCCCCGGTCAGGATGAGCTCGGAGATGGGGACGAAGGTGTAGCCCTCTCCGATCAGGGTGCTGAGGATGTCCTCCAGAGCGTCGGGGGTATACTCCGCGTCATTGTGGCAGAGGATAATCCCCCCGGGGGCGGCCAGGCTGGTCACCCGCTCATAGATGCTGGAGGCGGTGGCAGTGTCCATCCAGTCCCAGCTGTCGATGGACCACTGGACGGGCTCCATGCCCAGCGAGCGCACCGTGTTCACCACGTTGTCGTCGTAATCGCCGTAGGGGCAGCGGACCAGCGTGGGCCGCACCCCGGTGATGGCCTCGATCTTGTCGTTGCAGGTCTCAATTTCCTCTATGATCTTCTCGGTGGAGCACTGGGTGAAGTAGGGGTGGGTGTCCGAGTGGTTCATGATCTCATGGCCCGCCGCCGCCAGCTTCTCCACCTCCTCGGGATAGGTGTCCACCCACTGGCCCACCAGGAAGAAGGTGGCCCGCACGTTGTACTTCCCCAGGATCTCGATCAGGGTGTCCGTGTCGTCGGCCCCCCAGGCCGCGTCAAAGGAGATGGCAATTTTCTTTTCCCCCTCCTCCGGCTCCACGCAGTAGATGGGCAGCTGCCGGCTGGCGGCCGCCGCCCCCACCGCCGCGGGATAGTTGACCGCCCAGAACATGCACGCGGCCAGGCACAGGCAGCCCACCGCCGACCAGACTTTTTTCCGCAGGATCAAAATTTTCACGCCGCTCACTCCCTTCTCCTGCTATACCTTATGTCCCCGCTTCGGCGGGCATACCTCAAAAAAGCTGCACAAAGTTTTACATTCCGCCACTTTTTTTACAGAATTCTGTGTAAAATCTCCTTTTACGTTTCGTCCAACTTTACTTGACTTATCCATTCATTAGTTATATAATTTGCACAAGAAACGTTTGTTTCCAGTTTTGATAAGAAATGGGGACGCTCCAGCCCCCAAACGGACGGAGGTAACGCCCTATGAACAAAAGAAATTTCAACGGCTTTGACGCCCAGCTCGCCCGGTTCCTGAGCGGGAACTGTGACGACGCCTACACGTTTATGGGCGCCCATCCCGACCAGGTGGATGGCCAGGACGGCTACCGCTTCCGGGTCTGGGCCCCCAACGCAGAGAGCGTTTCCGTTATGGGCAACTTCAACAACTGGGACCCGGAGAACTGTCCCATGGACCGGCTGGACGGGGGCGTCTGGGAGAAATTCCTGCCCGGCATGCAGCGCTATGACATCTATAAATACGCCGTCCACACCAAGGACGGGCGCATCCTGGCCAAAGCCGACCCTTACGCCTTCCACGCCGAGACCCGGCCCGACACCGCCTCCAAGATCTACGACATCTCGGGCTATCAGTGGGGAGATGAGGCATGGCTGGACCAGCGGCGCAAGAAGCCCTTGTACCACAAGCCGCTGAACATCTATGAGGTCCACCTGGGCTCCTGGCGCAAGACCGCCGACAACGAGTTCCTCTCCTACCGGGACATCGCCCAGCAGCTGGTCCCCTATGTGAAGGAGATGGGATACACCCACGTGGAGCTGATGCCCGTCAGCGAATACCCCCTGGACATGTCCTGGGGCTATCAGGTCACCGGCTACTTCGCCCCCACCTCCCGCTACGGCACCCCCCACGACTTCATGTATCTGGTGGACCAGCTCCACCAGGCCGGCATCGGCATCATCCTGGACTGGGTCCCCGCCCACTTCCCCAAGGACGCCTTCGGCCTCTACGAGTTCGACGGCGCCCCCTGCTATGAGTACGCCGACATGCGCAAGGGGGAGCACATGGACTGGGGCACCCGGGTGTTCGACTACAGCCGCTATGAGGTCAAGAGCTTCCTGTTCTCCTCGGCCATGTACTGGCTCAACGAGTACCATGTGGACGGGCTGCGGGTGGACGCGGTGGCCTCCATGCTCTACTTGGACTACAGCCGCAAGGCCGGGGAATGGGTCCCCAACGTCTACGGCGGCCACGAGAACCTGGAGGCCATCGAGTTCCTGCGGCAGCTGAACACCCTGGTCTTCAAGTGGCACCCCGACACGCTGATGATCGCCGAGGAGTCCACCGCCTGGGAGCACGTCACCGGCCCCCTGGAGCAGAGCGAGCACGCCCTGGGCTTCAACTTCAAGTGGAACATGGGCTGGATGAACGATGCCCTCCACTATCTGAAGCTGGACCCCTATTTCCGGCAGTACAACCACCGGGACCTGACCTTCGCGCTGATGTACGCCTTCAGTGAGAACTTCATCCTGGCCATCAGCCACGACGAGCTGGTCCACATGAAGGGCAGTATGCTGGGCAAGGCCCCCGGGGACGACGCGGCCAAATTCGCCACCATCCGGGCCTTCTATGTCTATATGATGTCCATGCCCGGCAAGAAGCTCAACATGATGGGCACCGAGATCGGCCAGTTCAACGAGTGGCACTATGAGTACTCCCTGGACTGGCACCTGCTGGAGTATCCCCAGTTCCAGAAGCACCACGAATTCTTCCGGGTGCTGAACAACTTCTATCTCTCCCGCAGCGAGCTTTGGGAGATGGACGACAGCTGGGAGGGCTTCCAGTGGGTGGAGCCCAACGACGCCAACGGCAACACCCTGATCTACCTGCGCCGCGATAAGAAAAAGCACGAGCTGCTCATCGCCGTCAATTTCTCCCCCATCGACCGGGTGGGCTACCGGATCGGCGTGCCGGTGGCCGGGGCCTACGAGGTGCTGCTGAACTCCGACGACGAGGCCTTCGGCGGCGAGGGCCGGGGCAGCAAGACGCCCCTGAAAACCACGCCCGTCCCCGCCCACGGGTTCGATCAGTCGCTGGTGGTGGATCTGCCTCCCCTCTCCGGCCTGATCCTCCGGTGCAGCCGCAGAAACCCGGTACGGGCCAAGAAGCTGGATCCGGGCCAGACGGCGGCAAAGGGCGCTAAGACGGTGAAGGCGGCAAAGGCGGTCAAAACGGCCAAAGGCGCCAGGAGGAGCACCAAGAAAAAACCGGCAAAAAGCGGGAGCAAATGACCCAGTTCAGTTTGTCCTGTTTCTGCATACAATGTTCGAGAGGTGATTTTTCAGTATGAAAAAAGAAATGGTTGCCATGCTGCTGGCAGGCGGTCAGGGTTCCCGACTCTACGCCCTCACCAGCCATGTGGCAAAGCCCGCCGTGCCCTTCGGCGGGAAGTACCGCATCATCGACTTCCCCCTGTCCAACTGCGTCAACTCCGGTATCGACACCGTGGGCGTCCTGACCCAGTATCAGCCCCTGAAGCTGAACTCCTATCTGGGCAATGGACAACCCTGGGATTTGGACCGCTCCGACGGAGGTCTGCATGTACTTCCCCCCTATGTGGAGAAGGGCGATGTGGGTACCTGGTTTAAGGGAACCGCCAACGCAATCTATCAGAACATCAATTTCATCGACGAATACGATCCTGACTATGTGCTGATTTTGTCCGGCGACCACATCTATAAGATGGACTATGCCCAGATGCTGGCCCACCACAAGGGCCAGCAGGCCACCGCCACCATCTCCGTACTGGAGGTCACCATGGAGGAGGCCACCCGGTTCGGCATTATGAACGTGGATGAGAACGACACCATCTACGAGTTCGAGGAGAAGCCCGCCCACCCCAAGAGCAACCTGGCCTCCATGGGCATCTATATCTTCACCTGGTCCAAACTGCGCCAGTACCTGATCGACGATGAGAACGACCCCAACTCCGCCAACGACTTCGGCAAGAACATCATCCCCGCCATGCTGGCCAACGGCGAGAAGATGTCCGCCTACCGCTTCAAGGGCTACTGGAAGGACGTGGGCACCATCCAGTCCCTCTGGGACGCCAACATGGACATGCTGGACGTGTCCAACCCCAACGGCATCGACGTCTATGACAAGGAATGGCAGATCTTCGCCCGCAACCCCATCCGTCCCCCCCACATCACCGGCAGCAGCGCCGTCATCAACGACTCCCTGGTCACCGACGGCTGCGAGATCTACGGCGAAGTGGAGCACTCGGTGCTCTTCCACTCGGTGACGGTGGAGAAGGGCGCCATTGTGAAGGACTCGGTCATCATGCCCAACACCGTCATCAAGGCCGGCGCCGTGGTGGATCACGCCATCGTGGCGGAAAACGTAGTCATCAGCGTGGCCGTCCATGTGGGCGTGCCCACCGAGGACGGCAGCAAGGGCGTCGTCGTCGTGGCCGAGGGCGTGGAACTCAAGCCCGGCGTCAGTATCCCCTACGGCACCATGTGCACTGAATCTCCGAAAGGTGGTGATGAGGAATGACCACTCAACTGCACGGCATTCTCTTCGCCTATCGTGACAATCCTCATCTGCGTGAGCTGACCAGCCACCGCACCGTGGCCTCCATCCCCTTCGGCGGCCGCTACCGTATGATCGATTTCATGCTCTCCAACATGGTCAACGCCGGCATCGTGGACATCGGCGTGGTCATGCAGGAGAAGTGCCTCTCCCTGCTGGACCACCTGGGCAGCGGCAAGGACTGGGATCTGGCCCGCAAGCGGGGCGGACTGCGGGTGCTGCCCCCCTTCACCAACCAGTCCCGCAACTTCCGGGGCAAGATGGAGGCGCTCTACGGCGTCTATACCTACATGGAGGACATCCGCCAGGACTATGTGCTGATGGCCGACGCCGACGTGGCCTGCAACATCGACCTGGAGGCCGTCTTCCAGGCCCACCTGAAGAGCGGCGCCGACATCACCGCCGTGTGCACCAAGAACCTGACCGGCGACCCCAAGATGTCCACCTACTTCAAGCTGGACGAGACCGGCCGCATCAACGAGGTGCTGGACAGCCCCAACGCCCCCGAGGGCTATGAGTCCCTGAAGGTCTACGTGCTCTCCACCGCCAAGCTCATCGAGCTGGTGGACTACTGCGCCTCCCACAACCTGTACTCCTTCACCACCGCCGTACTGCTGGGCATGACCGACCAGCTGAACATTCAGCCCTACTTCTACGACGGCTATGTGGCCCGGCTGACCACCATCGCCTCCTACTATGCCCGGAGCATGGACCTGCTGAAGGTAGAGGTCAGCGAGGACATCTTCAACGAGGTGCACCCCATCCGCACCAAGGACCGCAGCGACCCATCCACCTACTACGCCCCCGGCTCCAGGTGCGTCCATTCCCTGGTGGCCGACGGCTGCATCATCGAGGGCAGCGTAGAGGACTGCGTGATCTTCCGCGGCGTCCATGTGGGCAAGAACGCGGTGGTCAAAAACTGCGTGCTGATGCAGGACACCGTGGTGGAGGACGGCGCCAACATCCGCTATGTCATCGCGGACAAGGACGTCACCATCAAGGCCCACCGCACCCTCACCGGCCACGCCAGCTATCCCTTCGCCATCGAGAAGAACAGCATCATCTGACCAATCCACCCCCGGCCCGGAATCTGCCCGCGCAGGTCCCGGGCCGCGGTGAATCGACCGGAACCGGAAAGGACGGAAGAGCATGAAAATCCTGTTTGCCGCCTCCGAGGTGGCACCCTTTATCAAGACCGGCGGCCTGGCCGACGTGGCCGGCTCCCTGCCCCCCAAGCTGGCGGCGCTGGGCCATGACGTGCGGGTCATCCTTCCCCTCTATGAGGGCATCGGGGACAACTGGCGCAGCCAGATGACCTACCTGAAGTACTACTATGTCCGCCTGGCCTGGCGGAGCATCTACTGCGGCCTGTTCCAGCTGGAGCGGGACGGCGTCACCTACTACTTCGTGGACAACGAGGGCTACTTCAAGCGTCAGGGCATCTACGGCCATTACGACGACGCCGAGCGCTTCGCCTTCTTCTCCCGGGCCGTCATCGAGACCCCAGACCAGATCGGCTGGTCCCCAAACGTGATCCACTGCAACGACTGGCAGACCGCCCTGGTGCCCATCTATATGCTGGAGGACCGCTATCGCCAGCCCGCACTGGCCTGGACCCGGAGCGTGTTCACCATCCACAACATCGAGTACCAGGGCCGCTACGGCCGGGAGGTGCTGGAGGACCTGTTCGGGCTGGACGAGAGCTACTTCAACGAGAACATGCTCAAGTTCTACAACGACGTGTGCCTGATGAAGGGGGCCATCTTCGCCAGCGACTATGTGACCACCGTCTCCCCCAACTACGCCAATGAGCTGCAGTACTCCTTCTACGCCCACGGGCTGGAGGGGGTCATCGCCGCCAATCGCTGGAAAATGCGGGGCATCCTCAACGGCATCGACGTCAAGGCCAGCGACCCCTCCACCGGCGAAGGCATCGTCCAGGCCTTTACCAGCACCGACCACAGCGGGAAGGCCGCCTGCAAGGCCGCCCTTCAGGAGCGGCTGGGGCTGAAGCAGGACCCCAACATCCCCATCATCGCCTGCATCTCCCGGCTGGTGGGCCACAAGGGCTTCGAGCTGATCTGCCAGGCCTTCAACGGCATTATGGACATGGATGTCCAGTTCGTGGTGCTGGGCACCGGCGAGTGGGGCTATGAGCAGTTCTTCCGCAACGCCCAGAACAACTATCCCGGCAAGGTGAGCGCCAACATCATGTACTCCGCCCCCCTCTCCACCGCCATCTACGCCGGCGCCGACCTGTTTTTGATGCCCTCCATTGCCGAGCCCTGCGGGCTGAGCCAGATGTTTGCCATGCGCTACGGCACCGTGCCTGTGGTACGGATGACCGGCGGGCTGCTGGACAGCGTGCCCGCCTACGATCCCTCCACCGACACCGGCCTGGGCTTCACCTTCGGCAGCGTGGATGCCGGGGACATGCTGGGCGCCCTCTACCGGGCCGTGGGCGTGTACTACGACGACAAGGATGCCTGGAACCGCCTGGTCACCCGGGACATGGAGGCCGACTTCAGCTGGGACCGCTCCGCCCAGGAATATATGGAGGTCTACAGCCTCATCACCGGCTGACAACGACACAACATTCAGAGGGAGCGCAGGCCGCGGGACCTCGTGCCCGCGGCCTGCTCCTTGCGTCTGTCCCTCCCCGCTCCCCTGCACGGAATTTTCCTCCCCGGGGGTAATGGCGGACAAATCCGGGCATAACGGTATAAAATAGGGTTGGGGCGGCAGTTTCCCCTCCCACTTTTCCAAAACACTTTTTCGTGGAAATCCCGAAAAAGCCTGATATTTCAGGGACTTCTTGACAGGCAGCCCTTTTTTTGTTACATTCTTTTCGTCGCATTTCCGCACGATTCGCATTGTTTGTATACTTCTTCTATTCTGGAGGGATCTCATATGACCTTTACCAAGGACGATTTCAAGGAACTGATTACGGAGAAGCTGTGCCGCAACTTCGGCCGGGACATCAGTGAGGCCAAGGAGCAGCACATGTTCCAGGCCTGCGCCATGGTCATCCGGGACATCATGTCCGAGCTGGGCGTGGCCACCACCGCCCGAACCGAAAAAGAGGACGCCCGGGAGGTGCACTACCTCTCCCTGGAGTTCCTGATGGGCCGCTCCCTAGAGAAAAACGCCTTTAACCTGGGTGTGCTGCCCCAGCTGAAACAGGCCATTGACGAGCTGGGCTTCAAGCCCGCCGACCTGTTCGAGCTGGAGCCCGACGCCGGATTGGGCAACGGCGGCCTGGGCCGTCTGGCCGCCTGCTATCTGGACTCCATGACCACCCTGGAGATCCCCGCCACCGGCTACTCCATCTGCTATGAGCTGGGCATCTTCAAGCAGAAGATCGTGGACGGCCAGCAGGTGGAGCTGGCGGATACCTGGAAGGAGCTGGGCGATGCCTGGCTGATGCCCCATCCCGCGGAGGCGGAGACCGTCCGCTTCGGCGGCACGGTGAAGACCCGTTGGGAGTATGGCCGCTGCATCGTGGAGGAGAGCGGCTACACCTCGGTGCTGGCGGTGCCCAACGACATGAAGATCGCCGGTTATCAGACCGACTTTGTGAACACCCTGCGGCTGTGGGAGGCCAAGAGCACCGCCCCGGTCAACATGAACTACTACTCCACCGGCGAGTACCTCCGGGCGGTGGAGAGCGAGGCCATGGCCGAGGTCATCTCCAAGGTCCTCTACCCCGCAGACAACCACAAGGAGGGCAAGAGCCTGCGGCTCAAGCAGCAGTACTTCTTCGTCTCCGCCACCGTCCAGTCCATCTTCCGCCAGCACCTGGCCCACTACGGCACCCTATACAACTTCCACGAAAAGCATGTCATCCAGATCAACGACACCCACCCCACCCTGGTCATCCCCGAGATGATGCGGCTGCTGCTGGATGAGCACGGTATGAGCTGGGAGGACGCCTGGTATATCACCACCCACACCGTGGCCTACACCAACCACACTATCCTGGCCGAGGCCCTGGAGCGCTGGCCCCAGAACCTGGTCCAGGAGCTGCTGCCCCGGATCTGGATGATCCTGTGCGAGATCAATGACCGCTATCTCAACGAGCTGCGGGACTTCTTCCATGGGGACAACAACAAGCTCCAGGAGATGGCCGTCATCTGGGGCGGCGAGGTGCGCATGGCCAACCTGTGCGTGGCCGCCTGCTTCGCCGTCAACGGCGTGTCCGCCCTCCACTCCGACATCCTGCGCAATGACGTGTTCCACTCCGCCTGGCTGCGCACCCCCGAGAAGTTCCTGAACGTCACCAACGGCGTGGATCACCGCCGCTGGCTGGCCGAGGCCAACCCGGAGCTGCACCAGCTGCTCTGCGACTGCATCGGCGACGGCTACCTGCTCCACCCCGAGGAGCTGCGGAGCTTTGAGGCCTTTGCCGACGACGAGAAGGTGCTGGAACGGATGACGAAGATCAAGCGGAGCAACAAGGAGAAGTTTGCCAAGTACGTCAAGCAGGAGTACGGCATCGATGTGAACGTGGACGCGGTGTTTGACGTCCAGGTTAAGCGGCTGCACGAGTACAAGCGCCAGCTGCTCAACGTGCTGCACATCCTCCACCTGTATCTGGAGCTCAAGCGCAACCCCGACATGGATATGGTGCCCCGGGTCTTCTTCTTCGGCGCCAAGGCCGCCCCGGGCTACGCAGTGGCCAAGCGGATCATCGAGCTGATCAACTCCGTCTCCTATCAGATCAACAACGACCCGGTCTGCGCCGGCAAGCTGCAGGTCTTCTTCCTGGAGAACTACCGGGTGTCCCTGGCCGAGAAGCTGATGCCCGCCTCGGAGATCTCCGAGCAGATCTCCACCGCCGGCAAGGAGGCCTCCGGCACAGGCAACATGAAGTTCATGATGAACGGCGCCATCACCATCGGCACCATGGACGGCGCCAACGTGGAGATGTACCAGCAGCTGGAGGGCCAGAACATCTTTATCTTCGGCCTGAACGCCGAGGACGTCTCCCGGCTGACCCGCCAGGGCTACAACTCCTATGAGTACTACAACTCCAGCCCCGCCCTCCGGGAGGTGCTGAACCTGCTCAACCAGGGCTTCTCCGACGGCAAGAGCTACTCCGACCTGACCAACCGGCTGCTCTACGGCCAGGGCTGCCCCGCCGACGAGTACCTGGTGCTGGCCGACTTTGAGAGCTACCGCCACACCCAGGCCCAGATCGCCCAGGCCTACCGGGATCAGCGATCCTGGAACCGGATGGCCGTCATCAATGTGGCCCGGTCCGGCATCTTCGCCGCCGACCGCTCCATCCGGGACTATGCCGACAACATCTGGCATGTGCCCCACCGGTAAGTCCTGCTCCCTGAAGCTTCAGACAGTGAGGCCCCCCGCAGACAGACGTCTGCGGGGGGCCTTCTTCGGAGGATTGGGAAATGTGAGGTTGGATGCGGGCCGGCTCAGGCCTCCGCTCCGGCCTCCCGGACAGCCGCCTCCAGGCGGCCCGGGATGTCATGCACCAGGTCGTAAAAGCGCTGCCCGGCGGGGGTCAGGCGCACAGTACGGTGCTCCCGGTAAAACAGCCGGGCCCCCACCTTTTGCTCCAGCAGGGCGATCTGCTTGCTCAGGTTGGGCTGGTTGATGAACATGGCCTGGGCGGCGGCGGCCACGAAATAGGCGATGAGCTGCAGATTCATGATGCGATCCCCCTTCCCGGACATCATAGCATATTCATGCTTCAGGTAGTCGAAAAACCTGCTGTGGCAATCAGGCCAAAGCAGGTTTTTCGACTACCTGGAAGCGCCCCGCACCGGCGAAAACCGGTGCAGGGCGCTTCTGTCATGCGGTTGTTCCAATCCCGGCCCGGGGCGGGGGGGACCGCCGGGCCGGGATGCGTTTATTCGGCGTGGTACACGGCGATGGCGGTGTTCCCGCTTTCATCCGCATAGATGACCAGCATATCCCCCTCCACGATCTCGGAGGCGTCCGCCGCCGTCAGCGCGCCGTCCTCCGCCACGGAGACCGTCTCCGTACCGTCCAGGGTATAGGTCTCCTCCGTCCCGGCGGAGGTGAAGGCATCCAGATCCACCGAGGCGTAATCACTGATGGAGTAGCTTTCCTCCGACGGCTCATAGACGTCCAGAGTCAGCGTGTCCCCGTCCACGGCGGCCACCAGAGCCACCAGGTCCTCCGCGCTGGCGCTGTCCGCGCTGTCAGAGCTGTCTGTGTCAGTGCTGCTGCCGGTGCCGGCGGAGCTGTCGGTATCGGCGGAGCTGTCGGTATCGACGGCGCTGTCGGAGCCGGTGGAGCTGTCGGAGCCGGTGGAGCCGCCGCAACCGGCCAGCAGGCCGAGGGCCAGCGCCAGGACCATGGCAATGGGCAGCAGGCGAAGTTTGGTTTTCATCATACAGTCCTCCATATTCGTTTTGTTCAGGCGGGGCCCGCCTGACACACCCATCTTACCGCCCGGCCCTAAAGCCAGCCTAAAGGTTCCCGTAAACCGCCTGTAAAATCTCCGTGAACAATCTGTGACATCCCGCTCCGGCGGCCCGGCCTATCTCAGGACGACCCGAAACACAATCCGTCCGCCC
The DNA here is from genome assembly GCA_964485125.1 of uncultured Oscillospiraceae bacterium. Classification (GTDB taxonomy): domain Bacteria; phylum Bacillota; class Clostridia; order Oscillospirales; family Oscillospiraceae; genus UMGS1766. The sequence goes on from CAZAIF010000031.1 coordinate 11,159, forward strand.
TCGCCCCGGCAGGCGCGCACCTCGCCCCGGTGGCGCTGGACAATGGCCTTGGCGATGGACAGCCCGATCCCAAAGCCGCCGGGGGAGGTCCTGGCCCGGTCGGAGCGGTAAAACCGGTCGAACAGCCGGTCCAACTCCAGATGCTCCACCTCCGCGCAGTCGTTCTCCACCCAGAGGGTGGGATGGCGGCGGCAGGTGAGCTTCAGGCGGACGCTGCCGCCCGCGTCGCAGTATTTCACCCCGTTGTCCAGCAGGATGGCCACCACCCGGCGGATGGCCCCCTCGTCGCCGCAGTATTGGACGCCGGGGGCGATGGAGGCCAGGACCGGCACACCCCGGGCCGCCCCCAGGGGCTGGAACTCCGAGACAGTGTCTGCCACCGCGTCGCTGAGGGAGAAGGGGGCCCGGGGGAGCTCCGCGCCCTCCTCGTCCATCCTGGAGAGGGTCACCAGCTCCTCCACCAGCGCCCGCATCCGCTCGCCCTCGGACCGGATGTCCTCCAGCCACTCCCGTTTCCCCACCTCCGTCTCCAGGATGTCCAAGTCGGCCAGGATCAGGGTCAGGGGCGTCTTCAGCTCGTGGCCGGCGTCGGTGACGAACTGCTTCTGCCGCTCATAGCTCTCGGCCACGGGCCTGACCGCCCGCCGGGAGAGCAGAAAGATCAGCAGCAGGATGGCCAGCAGACTGCACAGCAGCACCGCTCCGGCGGTGAACAGGGTCATCCGAAAGACGGCGCAGTTCATTTTGCCGTCCACGAACACCACCGCCGTCCCCTCCCCCGTGTCGTAGATCCGGTAGCGGTAGCCGTCGATCCAGCCTCGCTCCGCCCCACGGCGCACCGCCTGTTCCCCGTAGGCCCGGGCGGTCTCCGGGGCGACGGAGGCCACCGAGGCCACATCCTCCGAGACGGCCTCCCCCGACGGGTCAAACCTGACGGTGAAGAAACGCACGCTGAAGCTGGTCTCCTCGGTGATGAAGTCGGGCAGGGCGCCCTCGGGCAGCGGGTGCTGCTCGTCCACCTGGGGGAACGCCCCGCCGTTGGCGGCGATTCGGTCGGTCAGCAGGTCCATGGCCTGGTTGAGCCGGTGGGCGCCCACGGCGCAGATGGCCGCAAAGATGAGCAGGAATACCCCTACCACCGACAGTCCGGAGATCCAGATCAGCTTCCGCCGCAGCCGGTAGATCATCCCTGCACCTCCAGCCGGTAGCCGGCGCCCCGGAGAAAGCGGATCTGGACCGGGGCCCGGAGGGTCTCCAGCTTTTTCCGCAGGTTGGAGATGTGGACCCAGACCACGCTGGTGTCCACCTCCGCCTCCCAGCCCCAGATATGGGAGAGCATCTGCCGGGCCGGGATCACCGCATGGGGGCTGCCCATCAGCATCTCCATGACCTGGAACTCTTTCCCGCTCAGTTTTTGGCTCCGCCGCCCGCAGGAGAGCTCATAGGTGGAGCAGTTCAAGGTCAGCGGGCCCACCGTCAGCACCTCGGGCGTGTAGGTATCCCGCCTGCGGAGCATGGCCCGCAGCCGGGCCAGCAGCTCCCCGGTGGCGAAGGGCTTGGGCAGATAGTCGTCCGCCCCGGCATCCAGCCCCTCCACCCGCTGGGAGACCTGGGTGCGGGCCGTCAGGAACAGGGCGGGGACAGTAATCCCCTGCCCCCGCAGCCGCCGGAGCACCTGGATGCCGTCCAGGCCGGGGAGCATGATGTCCAGGATCAGGCCGTCATACTCCCCCGTCTCCCCATAGCTCAGTGCGTCGGCGCCGTTTTCCACGCCGTCGGCGGCATATTGATTCTGCCGCAGAATGTGTACCAGGGCTTTCAGCAGCCTGGGATCGTCCTCCGCCACCAAGATGCGCATGCCGCGCCCTCCTTTCGCTGTTTTCCCCGGTATTATAACAGCGATTCCTGAACCCAAGGTGAAAGGGGAGGATACGCCCGCTCAGCCCTGCCGGTCCGTCTCAGAGGCGCCGGAGGGCTCCGGGTTCTCCCTAAACCGCAAAACTCCATGGCGTTCTGGAAGATATGGATCATACAAACCGTTCCCCTACCTGAGTTTGCGGCCTAAATAACACCGAAATTCAGTTAATAGAGTGTTAATCTGCCCTCTCCGGCGGCATTTTTCTTCCTTTCCCACCCCGCATGCGCCCCTCACGGGGCGGCCGGGCCGC
>CAZAIF010000032.1:0-2599 GCA_964485125.1 uncultured Oscillospiraceae bacterium
GGCCATCCACGCCGGGGGCGCCCTGGCCAGCCAGGAGCTCAACCACGGCGGCATGATCGCCTTCGCCGAGGCCAACTCCGACCTGAGCCCCGAGGGCTGGGAGGCCTGGGGCCCGGTGGAGATCCACGAGGTCAAGACCAGCGTCATCCACGGCAATGAGGTCACCGAGGAGTACCACGTCCACGGCATGACCGAGGAGGACATGAACGTGGTGGCCGACCACTTCGCCGACTGCGCCGAGATCCTGAAGGGCGCCGGCTACGACATGGTGCTCCTCCACGGCGGCCACGGCTGGCTGCTGGACCAGTTCATCTCCCCCCTCTACAACACCCGCACCGACGAGTACGGCGGCAGCATCGAAAACCGGGCGAAATTCCCCCTGATGGTCATCGACCGCATCCGCCAGCGCTGCGGCGAGGACTTCCTGATCGAGTACCGGATGAGCGGCTGCGAGGAGATCGAGGGCGGCCTGTCCCAGGAGGAGGGCGTCGCCTTCGCCAAGCTGCTGGACGGCAAGGTGGACCTGATCCACGTCTCCGCCGGCCTGGACACCGAGGAGGCCCAGGCAGTGCACACCCACCCCACCATGTTCCTGCCCCACGGGGTGAACGTCCACTACGCCGCCGCCATCAAGGCCGCCGGCGTCAAGACCCCGGTGGTTACCCTGGGCGGCATCAACACCCCGGAGCTGGCGGAGCAGGTGCTCTCCGAAGGCAAGGCCGACGTGATCGCCATGGCCCGCCAGAGCATCGCCGACCCCTATTTCCCCGAGAAGGCCCGCCATGGCCGCAGCCAGGACATCGTCCCCTGCCTGCGCTGCCTGGACTGTCTGACCGGGCTTCACGCCGGCAACCAGCTCTCCTGCGCCGTCAATCCCCGCACCGCCCAGGAGTGCCGCTTCGACCGGATGTCCGCCCCGGCCAGGGTGCAGCGCCGGGTGCTGGTGGTGGGCGGCGGCCCCGCCGGCCTGAAGGCGGCGGCCACCGCGGCCCAGCGGGGCCACACCGTCACCCTGGCCGAGCAGACTGACAAGCTGGGCGGCCTGTTGAAGTTCACCGACTACGACGAGCTGAAGGTGGACCTGATGCGGCTGAAGAACCACCTGATCCACCAGGTGGAAAAGAGCGCCGTGGACGTAAAGCTCAACACCACCGTCACCCCCGAGTTCATCCGGGCCGGCGGCTACGACGCGGTCATCCTGGCGGTGGGCTCCTCCCCCGCCCGGCCCCCGATCCCGGGCCTGGACGGCCCCAGCGTGGAGCACGCCACCACGGTATACACCAAGCTGGCCAATTTCGGCAGGAACGTGGCCGTCCTGGGCGGCGGCCTGGTGGGCTGCGAGACCGGCCTCTACCTGGCCGAGCACGGCCACCAGGTCACCATCATCGAGATGCAGGACGAGATCGCCCCGGAGGCCAACTGGATGCACAAGGAGGGCATGATGCAGTCCTTCGCCAAGGCCCCCATCACCTGCCGCACCGGCCTGCGGGTGAGCAAGGTCGTCCCGGGAGAGGGGGTCTATGCCCTGGACAAGGAGGGCCGGGAGGAGTTCATCCCCGCCGAGGGCATCGTCTACGCCATGGGCATGCGGCCCAACACCGCCACGGTGGAGGCCCTGAAGGACGTGTGCCTGGACACCTACACCGTGGGCGACTGCGTCAGAGCCCGGAAGGCCCGCCAGGCCATCGAGGAGGGCTACTGGGCTGCCGTCCGGCTGGGCTGAGTCTCCCACCGGTACAGCGAGACAGAGAACAAGCAAACCGCCCGGCGCGCTCTTTGGAGCACGCCGGGCGGTCTGTCTCATCGTGCGATGGGGGCGGCGGTCAGGAGGCCTCGGCCTCCAGGAGCTTTTGGGCCGCCTCCAGCCCTTTTCCGGCGGCCTGGCGCAGCCACCAGAGGCCCTGGTCCCGGTCCCGGGCGGTCAACGTGCCGTCCAGATAGATGACCCCCACCATGGCCTGGGCCTCGGGCAGCCCCTGCCGGGCCGCCTCCCGGAACCAGCGGAAGGCCTCCGGGCGGTCCTGGTTCACCCCGAGCCCCTGGTAGTACAGCTGGCCCAGGTCATATTGGGCGTGGGCGCAGCCCCGCTCCGCCGCCTTTTTGTACCAGCGGAAGGCCTCCTCCAGGTTGCGGCTGATCCCCCGGCCCCGGTCGTACATGGTCCCCAGGTTGAACCAAGCCATCACATGGTCCAGATTGGCCGCCTTCTGGAAGGAGCGGAAGGCGGCGTTGTACCGGGATTCCCGGTAGTGCTCCAGCCCCTCCTCCAGCAGCCGCCGGGCCAGCGCTTCGTCGGACTCTTCCTCCGGGGCCGGGGCGGGTTTCGGCGCGGGGGCAGGGGCAGGGGCCGGGGCGGGGGTGGGTGAACCCCCGCCCTCCTGGCCGCCGCGCAGCTCCTCCAGGCGCTTTTTTGCCTTTTCGTGGCCCTGCTCCGCCGCCTTGCGGAACCACCGAACCGCCTCCGCCGGGTCTTTGTCCACGCCCTCGCCCAGCAGATAGGACATGCCCAGGTTGTACTGGGATTTGAGGTGCCCCTGTTCGGCGGCCTTCCGGTACCATTTGGCCGCCTCCACATGGTCCTGGGGGATCCCCTCCCCGT
>CAZAIF010000032.1:2699-12925 GCA_964485125.1 uncultured Oscillospiraceae bacterium
GGTTATACATGGCCCTGACGTGGCCCTGCTCCGCCGCCTTCCGGTACCACTGGGCCGCCTGGGCCTTGTCCTGCTCCACGCCCTCCCCGGCGTCATAGCAGTAACCCAGGCAGAACTGGGCCTTGGCATGGCCCTCTTCCGCCGCCTTCCGGTACCATTTGGCCGCCTCCACATGGTCCTGGGGGATCCCCTCCCCGTCGTCGTACATCAGGGCCAGGTTATACATGGCCCTGACGTGGCCCTGCTCCGCCGCCTTCCGGTACCACTGGGCGGCCAGGGCATAGTCCTGGGCCACGCCCCGGCCGAAGAAGTAGACGTTGCCCAGACCGTTCTGGGCCTTGGCGTTGCCCTGCTCGGCGGATTTCTGATACCACTCCAGGGCCTGGGCGTAGTCCCGGGTCACGCCTTCCCCGGTATAGTACATGTTGCCCACGTTGAACTGGGCCAGGGCATGGCCGTGCCCGGCCGCCCGGGCATACCAGCGGAAGGCCTCTGCCAGATCCCGGGTCACCCCCTTGCCCTTGTCGTACAGGTTGCCGATGGCATTCTCCGCGTCGGCGTTGCCCTGTTCGGCGGACTTGCGGAACCAGTCCATGGCCTGGGCGTAGTCGGTGAACACCCCCTTGCCGTCCCGGCAGAGGACGCCCATCCAGAACTGGGCTGCGGCGTCCCCCCGCCCGGCCCCCTGGCGGAAGTACTCCAGGGCCTGGACATAGTTGCCCGCCCGGTAGGCCTGGATGCCCTGGGCGGTGGGATCTGTTCCCCCCGCGGGGGCCGGGGCAGGCCGCTGCCCCGGCTGCTCCCCCTGGCGCTTCTGGGCCAGCCGCTGGGCGATGGCCTGCTCCAGGGCGGTAGGCCGGTGCCCCTGGGTCTGGGCTCCGGAGCTCTCCGGGCTGCCCTGAACCTCCTGGGGCTGGCCCAGGGCGCCGATCACCGCCGTCAGCACCTCGGCAATGTAGGCGGCATAGATGGAAAAGCAGGCACTCTTGGCCGTCTGGCCCGCATAGGTGTATAGGACGCAGTCCTTGTGCTTGGGGTCGGGCTCCACCCGCTCCAGCCCCTCCAGAGGCAGATTGACCCCGTAGCCGGAGCTGGAATACAGCTGCTCCCGGGTGAACAGATATCCGCTCTTCCCCGAGGAGAACACGGTGGTGTCCATCAGCAGGATCACATCCTCCGGCCGGACGCCTTTGGCATATTTCTGAACCGCGTTCGCCACCGCCTCAGGTTTGACCTCTCTGACCGGGCGAAAACAAAATGAATGGCGGTGCGGGACGGCCAGCGCCGCCCGCACAATCTTCTCCCGTCTGTCCCGCATGGTATAAGACCCCCTTTGACCATTAGCGTGTAATAGATGAGTCATTGCTATTATAGTCGATTCCGCCCGCTTTGCAAAGCCCCTTTTCCGCCCCGTGCATTCCCCCCATGCAGAGGGGAGCGGATTGACATGCCCTGGTTCGGGTGATATGATAAACGCAGTTTATTTTCCGTTTCCCCACCGGGGAAGCGGCTCCATTTTTTCGGGAAAGAGGAATGCGCATATGACCGAACATCTCTACCGCCGCGCCCAAGCCATGCTGGGAGAGCTGACCGGCTGGCGGCGGGCACTGCACCAGCACCCGGAGCTGGCCATGGAGGAGCACTTCACCGCCGGGTACATCGAGCAGCTGCTGGACGTCTGGCAGATCCCCCACCGGCGGGTGGGCGAGACCGGGGTGCTGGGCGTCCTCCGGGGGACGCTGCCCGGCGGGCACACCGTGGCCCTGCGGGCGGACATCGACGCCCTGCCCATCCAGGAGCTCAACGACGTGCCCTACCGCTCCGAAAACGACGGGGTGATGCACGCCTGCGGCCACGACGCCCACACCGCCTGCCTGCTGGGGGCGGCCAAACTGCTCTCCGAGGAGCGGAACCGCTTCGGCGGCGAGGTGCGGCTGTGCTTCCAACCCGGGGAAGAGGTGGGCCTGGGGGCCTTTGACTTCATTGAGAATGGCGCCCTGGAGGGGGTGGAGCGGGTCTTCGGCCTGCACACCGCCCACGAGATCCCCGCCGGCACCGTCAGCCTCACCCCGGGGCTGAACAACGCGGCGGTGGACCACTTCCGCATCCTGGTCCACGGCAAGGCCGCCCACGTCTCCACCCCCCAGCTGGGGGCCGACGCCATCTACATTGCCAGCCACATCGTGGTGGCCCTCCAGGCCCTGGAGGCCCGGTGCACCTCCCCGGTGGAGCCGGTCATCCTGGGGGTGGGCCGGCTGACCGCCGGCACCACCTACAACGCCCTGGCCGAGGAGGCGGAGCTGGAGGGCACCACCCGCACCATCACCCAGGAGACCAGAGACTGGGCCAGGGAGAAGATCGGCCAGACCGCCGCCCAGATCGCCGCCCTCTACGGCGGCACGGCGGAGGTGGTCTGGACGGGCATCTGCTCCGCCCTCTACAACGACGCCGGGGTGTGCCGGGAGGCGTCCCAGGCCGCCGCCGGGGCCCTGCCCGGGGTGCGGATCATCCAGGACCGGCCCTTCTCCCTGGGAGGAGACAACTTCGCCGAGTTCAACCGGGCCGTCCCCGGGGCCTACGCCTATCTGGGCACCGGGAACCCAGAGCTGCCCGGCACCCTGAACGCTGCCCACAACGGCCACTTTGACATCGACGAGGCCACCCTGCCCACCGGCGCCGCCCTCTACGCCGCCTATGCCCTGTGGTGGCTGGGGAGAGTGGAGGGCGCGCAATGAAGACCCCGCTGCGCTATCAGTTCTCCGAATACGACTGCGGGCCCGCCTGCCTGGAGAACGCCATCAGCTTCCTCTTCGACCGGGAGGAGATCCCCCCGGAGGTGCTGCGGAACATCTGCCTGTACTGCCTGGACGGCTACAGCTCCGAGGGGATGAGCGGCAAGACGGGCACCTCCGCCACCGCCATGATGTTTCTGGCCAACTGGCTGACCGCCTACGGCGGCACCGGCCACCTGCCGGTAACCGCCCGGTTTCTCTCCGGCGCCCAGGTCAGCCTGGCCCCCGACGGAGAAATCCTGAATGCCCTGCGCCAGGGGGGCGTGGTGGTCCAGCGGCTCATTCTGGACGTGGGCCACTACATCCTGCTCACCGGCATTGACGGGGACGCCCTGCTGGCCTTCGACCCCTACCACTGGGAGGGGAACTACGACGACAACTCGGTGGAGGTGGTCTGGGACCACCCGGACCGCTACAACCGCCGCATCCCCCTGCGGCTGCTGGACTCCGAGGGCACCCTGGACTACTCCCTGGGCCCCATCGGGCAGCGGGAGGCGGTGCTGATCTTCAACACCAAGACCTCGCCCCAGCCGGAGGGTCCCGGCGGCGAGCAGAAAGGAGCCGTACAGTATGATACCGACACCTCAACAGGCCTATGAGCTGCTGCAGCAGTACAACGAGGGGGAGTTCCACCTCAAACACGGGCGCATCGTGGGGGATGTGATGCGCTGGTTCGCCCAGGAGCTGGGCTACGGGGCGGAGGCCGACTTCTGGCAGGCGGTGGGCATCCTCCACGATCTGGACTTTGAGCGCTGGCCCGAGGAACACTGCGTCAAGAGCCAGGAGCTGATGCGGAAACATGGACTGGACGAGCCCCTGATCCGCTCCGCCGCCAGCCACGGCTGGGGCAACACCGGGGCGGACATCCCGCCGGAGCACCAGATGGAGAAGGTGCTCTACGCCGTGGACGAGCTCACCGGCCTGATCGGCGCCGCCGCCCTGATGCGCCCCTCCAAGAGCGTGCGGGACATGGAGCTGAAGTCTCTGAAGAAGAAGTTCAAGGACAAGAAATTCGCCGCAGGCTGCTCCCGGGAGGTCATCCAGCAGGGGGCGGAGCTGCTGGGCTGGGGCCTGGACGATCTGCTGGAGCGCACCCTGAAGGCCATGCAGGAGAGCGGCAACGTGGAATAAAGCGTAAAATCGAAAAAACAAGGCGCTGCCCTTCCCTGACGGGGAAGGGCAGCGCCGTTTCAGTATTTACTCCGCCAGGGCGGCTCCCAGCCCCCGGCACTGATCCAGGGCACTCTCATCAGGATAGCCGCAGCAGATGACCCCCTCGCCGGCCAGAACGGCCCCAGCCTTGGCGCAGGTGTCCTCCCACCGGCGCATCCACTCGCCGTCCCCCCAGCCGTAGGAACCGAACAGGCCCACCCGTTTGCCCTCCAGCTCGGGCAGGCAGGCGGTGAACATGGGGTCGAACTCGGTCTCCTCCAGCACCTCGGCCCCCATGGCCGGGCAGCCGAAGCCGATGGCGTCATAGCCGGACACCAGGGCCGCGTCGAAGGCGGCGCAGGGCAGCACCTCCGCCTGGGCCCCCTTTGTCCGGGCCCCTTCGGCCACGGCCTGGGCCATGGCATCGGTGTTGCCGGTGCCGCTCCAATAGACGATCGCGATCTGCATGGTTGTGATCTTCCTTTCCACATTATTATGATATAGACTTGTCAGGCTCCCTGGGCCACCGCCAGCTCCGCCACCGTCTTGCCCCGCCGCCACAGGGCCTGATAGGCCCGGGTGCAGCGGCGGTACTGGTCAAACAGCCGGCGGGCCTGCTCCTCATCCCCGTAGACCTTCCAGTCCCCCACGCACTTGCAGCCCCGGGCGCCCCAGCGGATGAAGCCGGCCACGTCCACCGGGGGATAGCCCAGGAACAGGCCGATCTCGTGGGGGAATTCCCGGCTCTCCCGGAGCCGGTGGAGCAGCTTGATGACGCAGAGATCCGCGCTGCCCCGGGGATACCCCCGCTCCTCCAGCAGCCGCGCCGCCAGCGGGACGGTCAGGTCCCGGCCCAGCCGGGCCGGGCGGTACAGGTAGATCAGCGCCAGCCCCTCCCGGTAGCGCAGCGAGAGCACCCGCAGCCCCTTGGGCACCAGCAGCCGGTTCATCTCCCGCACGTCCCGGCGCAGCCGCTCCTCCGTCTCGTAGCGGCAGGAGAACAGGCTGCCCGTCTTCAGTCCCGCCAGCGTGGGCGCGCAGTGGCGGATGACCAGCTCCTCCGGCATCTCTCAGCCCCCCGCGTGGGTCTCCAGTACTCCCCGCAGGGCGGAGATGGAGCTGGTGGGGCAGTGGGCGATGACGGTGTCCTTGCCCTTGAGCTCGTTCATCGCGCTGCGCAGCATCTTGTGGGACATGGTGCTGGTGAAGCACACCAGCAGATCGGGGGAGCCCAGCTTGTTCTTCAGACTGCCGATGGGCTTGGCAAACACCTTGGCCTGACAGCGGTACTGCCGGCACAGCTCCTTGTACTTTCGGACCATACACTCGTTTCCGCCTAGAATGACGACGCTCATGATACGCGCTCCTTTCTATGGTTAGTTATGGCTAACCTTTGCTTTGAAGTTTGGACGCCGGTCAGGGCGTCCAAACAGCGGGTTGGCTTGCCGTCCCGGTCCGGGGCGGCGGGGGTGTGCCCCGCCCGGGGCGCAATGGGCGCCCCGGGGCGGAGGTCAGAGTTTGTGGGTAGTGCAGTGGCAGGCGCCGCAGCCGGCACAGGAGCCGCCGCAGCCGCCGCCGCAGGAGGGCTTGCCCTGTTTTTTGTCCCGGCGCATCACCAAGAGAATGGCCACGACAATCCCCAGTACCGCCAGGGCCACCAAAATGGTGCCGATGTTGGCGACGATCCATGCGATCACAGAAATCCCTCCTCAGGTTGTAATTCGCTGCGCTGTATCCGTTACCCCTTTACACCCGGGCGGCCGCCTGGCCCTTCAGGGACTTTTTCCGGTCGGCAGGGCGGACCAGCAGATAGACAAAGGCGATGAAGATGATGATGGCAGCTACGGTTCCAATGCCGAAGTGACCAGTGAACAGCATGCCGAACTGGTAGATGCACAGGCTGACCAGATAGGCGAAGACACACTGATAACCGATGGCAACCCAGAACCACTTGGCGCTGTTCATCTCCCGCTTGATGGCGCCCATGGCGGCGAAGCAGGGGGCGCACAGCAGGTTGAAGGTCAGGAAGGCGTAGCCGGACAGGGCGGTAAAGGAGGCGGCAATGGTGGCGTAGACATTCTCGCCGCCGAAGACGATGCCCATGGTGGCCACGATGTTCTCCTTGGCCACCAGGCCGGTGATCGAGGCCACGGTGGCCTGCCAGTTGCCGAAGCCCAGGGGGGCGAAGATCCAGGAGATCGCGCCGCCGATGGTGGCCAGAATGGAGCTGTCCAGCTGATCCTCAGCCAGCATGGTGAAGGCGCCGTCCACAAAGCCGAAGTAGCTCAGGAACCAGATCACGATGGTGGAGAGCAGGATGATGGTGCCCGCCTTCTTGATGAAGGACCAGCCACGCTCCCACATGGAATGGAGGATAGTGCCCACGGTGGGCATGTGATAGGCGGGCAGCTCCATGACAAAGGGGGCCGGGTCACCGGCGAAGAGCTTCGTTTTCTTCAGGATAATGCCGGAGCAGATGATGGCGGCGATACCCATGAAGTAGGCCGCCCAGGCGATGACAGGAGAACCGCCGAAGATGGCGCCGGCGATCATGGCGATGAAGGGCTGCTTGGCGCCGCAGGGAATGAAGGTGGTGGTCATGATGGTCATCCGCCGGTCCTTCTCATTTTCAATGGTCCGGGAGGCCATGATGCCCGGGATGCCGCAGCCCATGCCCACCAGGAAGGGGATGAAGGACTTGCCGGAAAGGCCGAACTTGCGGAAGACCCGGTCCAGAATAAAGGCGATCCGGGCCATATAGCCGCAGGTCTCCAGGAAGCCCAGGAAGATGAACAGCACCAGGATCTGGGGCACAAAGCCCAGCACCGCGCCCACGCCGGCCACAATGCCGTCCAGCACCAGGCCGCTGAGCCATTCGGCGCAGTTCAGGGCGTTCAGCCCGCTCTCCACCAGCACCGGGATGCCGGGCACCCAGACGCCGTAGGCGGCAGGGTCAGGCTCCTCGCAGTTGTAGGAGGTCAACACATCGGCGGCAGCCACCACATCCTCACCGGTGGCGGTCTCGGTGGTGACCTCCAGGGTCTCCTCATCCTCCACGCCGTAGGTGAAGCTGTAGGCGGGGTCCACTTCCCCGCTCATGGCGGCCAGGGCGGCCACCGCGGCGGAGGGATCATAGTCCTCGTCCTCGCTGTCCAGGGCGGCGGCCACGTCGTCCAGCCCCTGGGCCTCGATGTAGCCGCTGACGATATTGGAGGCCTCGCCGTACTCGTCGGCGTCCTGGCTGTAGCCGGCAGAGCCGATGCCCAGCAGGTGCCAGCCGTCGCCGAACAGGCCGTCGTTGGCCCAGTCGGTCAGCATGCTGCCGAAGGGGCCCATGGCCACCCAGTAGACCACGATCATCACCAGGGCGAAGATGGGCAGGGCCGCAAAGCGGTTGGTGACCACCTTGTCGATCTTGTCGGAGGTGGTCAGCTTCTGGGTGGACTTCCGGGTCATCACGCCGCCCATAATGCCGGAGATGTACAGATAGCGCTCGTTGGTGATGATGCTCTCGGCGTCGTCGTCCAGCTCCTCCTCGGCGGCCTTGATGTCCTGCTCGATGTGGGACATGGTGCCGGCGGGGATCTTCAGCTGCTCCAGCACCTTCTCGTCCCGCTCAAAGATTTTGATGGCGTACCAGCGCTGGCGCTCCTCGGGCTGGTCGTGGAGGGCGGCCTCCTCGATGTGGGCGACGGCGTGCTCCACCGGGCCGGAGAAGGTGTGCTGGGGGATGGTCTTGCCGGACTTGGCGGCCTGGATGGCGGCCTCGGCGGCCTCCATGACCCCGGTGCCCTTCAGGGCGGAGATCTCCACCACCGGGCAGCCCAGCTGGCGGGACAGCTCCTTGATGTTGATCTTATCCCCGTTTTTCTGGACCAGATCCATCATGTTGACCGCCACTACCACCGGGATGCCCAGCTCGGTGAGCTGGGTGGTCAGGTAGAGGTTGCGCTCCAGGTTGGTGCCGTCCACAATGTTCAGGATGGCGTCGGGGCGCTCGTTGATCAGATAGTTCCGGGCCACCACCTCTTCCAAGGTGTAGGGGGACAGGGAGTAGATGCCGGGCAGGTCGGCGATGGTGACATCGCTGTGCTTCTTCAGCTTGCCCTCCTTCTTCTCCACGGTGACGCCGGGCCAGTTGCCGACGAATTGGTTTGCGCCGGTCAACGCATTGAACAGGGTGGTCTTACCGCTGTTCGGGTTGCCCGCCAGGGCAATACGCAGACTCATAACAGGCTCCTCTCTTTTCCGTCAGCCGGGTTTGTTCCGGCTAACCAATCATTCAAAAAGCAAGCGCCAGAGCGGAAAATCCCGGCGCTCTCTTTTCCAGTGCTTTGGGGGTGCATCCCTTGAAGGATCACTCCACCTCGATCATCTCGCCCTCCGCCTTGCGGACGGACAGCTCATATCCCCGGACGGTACACTCCACCGGGTCGCCAAAGGGCGCCACCTTGCGGATGTAGATCTCCACGCCCTTGGTGATGCCCATGTCCATGATACGGCGCTTGATGGCGCCCTCGCCGTGGAGTTTGACCACCCGGACCGTCTCACCCACCCGGGTGTCCTTCAGTGTCTTCATAGTAGGTTGCCTCCTTTGCTCTCGTTTCCTCTTCAAATCATGATCTTCTGGGCCATCTCCCGGCTGATGGCGATCCGGGCATCCTTGACATGGACGATGACGTTGCCCCCCAGGGCGCTGATGACCGTCACCGGACTGCCGGCCACAAACCCCAGATGCTCCAGGTGCTTGCGCACCTCGGGCTTTCCGCCCACCCGTTTGATCGTGTTCTCTTCGCCCACAGTTGCCAGTGTCAACGGCATCATAACGCACCCTTCCTCACAATGTTCTGAAGCGGACAGCGGCCGGCCCTCGCAAGGGCACACCGTCTCATTGCGTTAGTCGGCCCTAATCTACCAGTCAGTTTACACTGACTAACCGTGTTTGTCAATAGGATTTTCTCCGCTGCCCAAAATTAGATGGAATTGCCATCCCGCCGTGGTTCCCTTCTTCAGAAATTACGCAAAATTAACGGAGCTTTGGTCGCCGATTTAACCTGGCCCCGCTATCCTTGAGATAGCGCTCGGGCCGGACCAGGTGATCCGGCCGAAAAGCGGATGGAAAACATACATCACATATCCGTATCATGGAAAGGAGTCTGCTCTCATGTACCTGAAGAAAAAAGTCTGCGCCATCGCCCTGGCCGGGGCCGTGGCGGTCTCCGCCCTGAGCCTGAGCTTCGCCGCCTGGCACACCACCATCACCGCCGGCGGCAGCGTCAGCGCCCAGGGCAGCTGGGACGTGGCCATCACCTCCGCCGCCCTGGAGCTGTCCACCGGCGCCGAGGCCTCCAACCAGGTCACCAGCTGCCAGCTGCAGCGCACCGGCGTCAAGGGGGATGCCCTGATCGCCTCCACCATCAGCTCCACCACCTGGCTGCAGGAGGGTCAGGCCGACCTGATCGGCACCCAGTCCGACGAGCCCATGAGCCAGTATACCAACTACTACGCCGTGGACACCACCAAGTTTGACCTCAGCGACATCACCTCTCTGACCTCCGACGAGCGCACCGCCATCGTGGAGGACGCTTCCACCGTGGTGCTCTCCGACGAGCTGAACCTGTATTACCGCTACATCTACCCCACCGAGGATTTTTACCCTGACAAATCCAATGAAACCGCCACCAAGGTGGTGGACGGACTGATCCGGGACTCCCAGGAGCTGCTCCAGGCCATGCATCCCGACACCTGGCAGAACTATGCGCTGTGCTCCCTCTCCGTTCTGGCCCGGAGCAACTACATTATCGCCGACATGACGGAGCAGACCGAGACCATCCCCGCCGATGAGGACACCATGTTCACCCTCTCTGAAGACGGCAGCAGCATCGACTTCGCCAATGTGAGCCTCTCCCTGCCCGGCGCCTGGGCCAACTACATTCTGACCATCACCAACAACGGCACCGCCAACGCCAACCTGTCTGGCGTGGAGATCTCCCTGGATACCGAGAGCGACCAGCTCACCCTGGACGCCCCCGACCTGTCCGATGAGACCTTGGCCCCCGGTGAGAGCTGCACCCTGAATGTGGTGGTCAGCGCCGCCGACATCGAGTCCGGCGGTCTGGACGCCTCCGGCACCCTCTCCATCACCCTGCCCTACAGCCAGGACACTGTGGAGGCCGCCCCCGAGGCCGGCCACACCAACGGCTGATCGCCTGCCATCCCAAAGATTTCGGCCCGCCGGTCTCCACCGGCGGGCCGATCCCTTTTCCCAACGGACTCCCCCCG
>CAZAIF010000033.1:0-12877 GCA_964485125.1 uncultured Oscillospiraceae bacterium
TACCGGGGGGAGCGGGCCCAGCGGGGCCGGTTCCGGGAGTTCTACCAGGCGGACATCGACATCATCGGGGACGGCGCTCTGGACATCCTCAACGAGGCGGAGATCCCCTCCATTATCTACCGCACCTTCTCCCAGCTGGGGCTGAAGCGCTTTGTCATCCGGGTCAACAACCGGAAGATCTTAAACGGCTTCTACGCCATGCTGGGCCTGAAGGAGCAGAGCCAGGCGGTGATGCGCACCGTGGACAAGCTGGACAAGATCGGCCCGGACAAGGTCCGCTCGCTGCTGGTGGAGGAGTGCGCCGTCTCCCCTGAGGCGGCGGAGGAGATCCTGAAGTTCATCGCCATCCGGGGCGCCAACGGGGAGGTTTTGGCCGCCCTGGAGGGCTATCGGGGCAGAAATGAGGTCTTCGACGCCGGGCTGGACGAATTAAATACCGTGACCAAATACCTGTCCTCCTTCGGGGTCCCCGAGGAGAACTTCGCCGTGGACCTGACCATCGCCCGGGGGCTGGACTACTACACCGGCACCGTCTACGAGACCACCCTGCTGGACCACCCGGAGGTGGGCAGCGTCTGCTCCGGCGGCCGCTACGACAACCTGGCCGGCTACTACACCAACAAGGCCCTGCCCGGGGTGGGCATCTCCATCGGCCTGACCCGGCTGTTCTACGTGCTGGGGGAGCAGGGGATGCTGAACCCCGACCTGCCCACCGCCCCCGCCGACGTGCTGGTGCTGCCCATGACCCAGGACCTGTCCCCGGCCATCTCCCTGGCCACCCGGCTGCGGGAGGCGGGGGTGCGCACCCAGCTCTACACCGAGCAGAAGAAGTTCAAGGCCAAGATGAGCTATGCCGACAAGCTGGCCATCCCCTTTGTGGTCTTCCTGGGGGAGGACGAGATCTCCGCCGGGGCGGTGAAGTGGAAGGACCTCTCCAGCGGCGAGCAGTACACCGCCCCCCAGGAGGAGGCCGTCGCCGCCATCGCCGCCGCCATCGCCGCCCGCCCGGCGGGCAGGCCCATCCGGGAGCCCGGCACGGGGGAAAACGATGAGACGGGAAAAACGGGCGAAAAGGCGTGAGGGGAAAGGTCGGGTGAACCAAGGGCGATGAAGATCGGTGTCATCGACGTGGGAGGCGGCTTCCGGGACATCTACGGCTGCGGCATCCTGGACGCCTGCCTGGATCAGAATATCAAGTTCGACTACGCCATCGGGGTGTCCGCCGGCAGCGCCAACCTGGCCTCCTACCTGGCGGGCCAGCGGGGGCGCAACTACACCTTCTATATGGTCTACGGCTTCCGCAAGCAGTACGCCAGCTTCTCCAACTTCCTGCGCAAGCACAGCTATGTGGATCTGGACTATGTCTACTCCACCCTGTCCAACTCCGATGGGGAGAACCCCCTCGATTATGACGCCCTGGCGGCCAACCCGGCCCAGTTCTACGCGGTGGCCTGCGACGCGGACACCGGGGAGACCGTCTATCTGGACCGGAGCTATATCTCCCGGGACAACTACGCCGTGTGCAAGGCCTCCAGCGCCCTGCCGGTGGCCTGCCCGCCCCAGAGCATCGGGGGGCGGCGCTTCTTCGACGGTGGGCTGGGGGACCCGGTGCCGGTGGCGAAGACCTTCGCCGACGGCTGCGACAAGGTGGTGCTCATCCTGACCCGGCCCCGGGACAGCCTGCGGGGGGAGGGGGACGACGCCAAGAGCGTCCGCCTGCTGCGCCGCAAATTCCCGAAGGCGGCGGAGCAGCTCTCCCTGCGCTGGAAGAAGTACAACGACGGGGTGGCCCTGGCGGAACAGTACGAGCAGCAGGGCAAGCTGCTGCTGCTCGCCCCGGACACCATCGGCCACATGTCCACCCTCAAGCGCACCGAGGAGGATATGGAGACCCTCTACCAGAAGGGCCTCCGGGACGGGGCGCAGGTGCCTGAATTTTTTGGGCTGTGAGGGATCAGGGAGTGAGGTGACCATTTTGGCGATTCCAAAATACGACCAGTGTTACCGGGCGTTTTTGACCGCCCTGGCCGACGGGCAGGTGCACCGGGTCCGGGAGATCCGCGACGGCGCGGCCCGGCAGCTCTCGGTGACCGAGGAGGAACAGGCCCAGCTGCTGCCCAACAGCAGCCAGACCACCTTTTCCAGCCGGGTGAGCTGGGCGGGCACCTACCTGCTGAAGGCCGGGCTGGTGCGCCGGCCGGCCCGGGGCTGCTACCAGCTGACGGAGGAGGGCCGGCGGGCGCTGAACACCCCGGGGCTGGAGATCGACAACCGCTACCTGATGCGCTTTCCGTCCTTCGCAGTATTTTTCCAGGCCCGCAACGGGGGCCAGTACGGCACTCCCCAGCCCGCCGACCAGGCGGAGCAGCCCGGACAGTCGCCGGAGCCCCTCCAGGCCCGGGACACCCCCCTGGACACCATTGCTGCGGCCATGGGACAGCTCAACGCCGCCCTGGCCGGGGAGCTGATGGAGGAGATCATGGCCCAGTCCCCGGAATTTTTCGAGCGTCTGGTGGTCCAGCTGCTGCTGAAGATGGGCTACGGCGGCCCCTTTGAGGATGCGGGGATCGTCACCGGCCGCACCGGCGACGGGGGGATCGACGGGGTCATCAAGGAGGATAAGCTGGGGTTCAGCCAGATCTACCTCCAGGCCAAGCGCTGGGCGCCGGACACCGTCATCTCCCGGCCGGAGATCCACAAATTCTGCGGGGCGCTCCAGGATCGGGGCGGCTCCAAGGGGCTGTTCATCACCACCTGCAAATTCTCCCCCCACGCCATTGAGACCGCCCAGCGGCAGCACATCGTGCTGGTGGACGGGGACACCCTGACCCGGCTGATGATCGAGTACAACATCGGCGTCTCCCCGGTGCAGACCTATACCATCAAACAGCTGAACTCCGACTTTTTCAGCCAGGACCAGTAAACTAAAATTGTAATGAGGTGTCAACCATGTTTCAATCCAGAACCCACACCTGCGGCCAGCTGCGGCTGAGCGACGCGGGCAAGACCGTCACCATCGCCGGATGGATGGAAAACGTCCGGGAGGTGGGCCAGAACTTCGCCTTCGTCATCGTCCGGGACTTCTACGGCACCACCCAGGTGGTCATCGAGACGCCGGAGATGATGGCGGTGGTGAAGCCCCTGAACAAGGAGTCCACCATCCAGGTCACCGGCACGGTGCGGGAGCGGGCCAGCAAGAACCCCAAGATGCCCACCGGCGAGGTGGAGATCGTCCCCAGCGAGATCCGCGTGCTGGGCCGCTGCCGCCACAACGAGCTGCCCTTTGAGATCAACCGCAGCCGGGAGGCCGACGAGTCCGCCCGGCTCAGGTACCGCTATCTGGACCTGCGCAACCCGGCGGTGCGGGACAACATCGTGCTGCGGTGCAGCGTGGTCTCCGCCCTGCGCTCTTCCATGACCGAGCACGGCTTTCTGGAGATCACCACCCCGATCCTGACCGCCTCCTCCCCGGAGGGAGCCCGGGACTACCTGGTGCCCTCCCGGAAGCACCCGGGCAAGTTCTATGCCCTGCCCCAGGCCCCCCAGCAGTTCAAGCAGCTGCTGATGACCGCCGGCTTCGACCGCTATTTCCAGATCGCCCCCTGCTTCCGGGACGAGGACGCCCGGGGCGACCGTTCCCCCGGCGAGTTCTACCAGCTGGACATGGAGATGGCCTTCGCCACCCAGGACGACGTGTTCGCGGTGCTGGAGGACGTGCTGCCCCCCATCTTCGCCAAGTACGGCAAGTACAATGTGGCCTCCGCCGCCCCCTTCCGCCGCATCCCCTACCGGGAGGCCATGGAGGTCTACGGCACCGACAAGCCCGACCTGCGCATCGACCTGACCGTCCAGGACGTGACCGGCATCTGCACCCAGACCGAGTTCGGCCCCTTCCAGGCCGAGTGCGTAAAGGCCATTGTGGTCTCCGGCTGCAAGCTGGCCCGGAAGGCCATCGACAAGCTGTGCGCCGAGGTGGAGGTCCAGGCCGGGGAAAAGGCCTACTGGTGCAGGGTGGACGACTCCGGCAATCTGACCGGCGGCGTCAGCAAGTTCCTCCAGGACAAGAAGGAGGCTCTGACAGCGGCCCTGGGCCTGCAGGCCGGGGACTTCGTCGGCTTCACCGCCGGCAGGCGCTCCGCCGCCCAGAAGACCGCCGGGGTGCTCCGCAGCAAGCTGGGCCAGGCCTGCGAGGGCCACATGGACGCCGAGCGCTATGAGTTCTGCTGGATCGTGGACTTCCCCATGTACGAGATCGGGGAGGAGTCGGGAGAGCTGGAGTTCTGCCACAACCCGTTTTCCATGCCCTCCGGCGGGCTGGAGGTGCTTTTAAAGGCGGAGCGGGGGGAGATCGACCCCCTGGAGATCACCGCCGACCAGTACGACCTGGTGTGCAACGGGGTGGAGCTGTCCTCCGGGGCGGTGCGGAACCACGACCCGGAGATCATGGTCAAGGCCTTCGAGCTGGTGCGGCTGGGCGAAGAGGACGTGAAGGCGAAGTTCCCCGCCATGTACAACGCCTTCACCTACGGCGCGCCCCCCCACGCGGGCATCGCCCCCGGGGTGGACCGGATGGTCATGCTGCTCTCCGGCGAGGACTCCATCCGGGAGGTCATCCCCTTCCCCATGAACAAGAACGCCCAGGACGTGATGATGGGCTCCCCCTCCGCCGTGGAGCAAAAACAATTGGACGAGGTTCACATCGCCATCGTGGGCGACGCGGAGGAGTGAGTGTTCCGCGGCGCCTTCCCCGCTTCACAGCGCCGCCCTGCTGGACGGAGACGAAAACGGGAAAGCCGGAACATGGATCATAAGACAACCGCCCCGGAGACGGCCTCACGGCCGCCCCGGGGCGGTGTTCCGTCTCTCTATGCCGTTTTCCTCTCTTCCTCCATTTCGGCCTCGCCCCCCTGGTCATCCCGGGCTTTTCCCCTGTCATCCTGAGCGAAGAGAAGGCTTTTTCAGCACGCACCAGGTCTACGGGGCAAGATTCTTCGTCGCTGGCGCTCCTCAGGAGGACAGGGAGAGATGTTCTGGAGGACAGGAGGGGGCAAAAAATAACCCCTCAAAAAAATCCATTCAAAATTGAATACATTTTCGGCCCGGCTGCGTTATACTGGGTAGAAGATGCATCTCAGAGAGGAGGCGGCCGGCATAGAAAACATCACATTGGAGCTTCTGGTCGACCGCTACCAGGACCTGGTGTTCACCCTGTGCTACCGGATGGTGGGCAGCTACTTCGAGGCCCAGGATCTGACCCAGGAGACCTTCCTCTCGGCCTGGCGGGCGCTGGACCGGTTTGACGGCCGGCACGAAAAGGCATGGCTGTGCCGGATCGCCGCCAACAAGTGTACCGACTTCCTCCGCCGCCGAAAACTCCAGCTGGTGCCCGACGGGGAGGAGGACCTGCCCTGGGTCCCCGACCAGGCCCCGGACCCGGAGCGGCAGGTGGTGGAACAGGAGGTGCAGGACGCCCTCCGCTCCGCCTGCGAGAGCCTGAAAGAGCCCTACCGCTCCACGGCGCTGCTCTACTTCGTGGAGGAGCAAAGCTTCCAGGAGATCGCCGACGGCACCGGCGAAAACCTCAAAACCGTCCAGACCCGGGTGTACCGGGCCAAGGCCCAGCTCAAGAAACTCATCAGAAAGGAGCAGGTACTGTGAATATGGAATTCGACTATCTCAGCGACCAGGCCCTGGAAGAGCTGATCGCCTGCTCCGAGGAGCAGGGCCTGCTTTCCGCCCCCCGTACCCTGAAGGGGGAGATCCTGGCCCAGGCAGAGGCCCAGGCCCAAACCCTGGCGGAACAGGCCCGGGGAAGGATGGGAAAAACCTCCCGGCAGCGGCAGTTTGTGGACTACTGCCTGCGGGTGGCCCTGGCCACCGCCGCCTGCCTGGTCCTCCTCTTCTCCGGAGGCAGCACTCTGGGCAATCTGTCCCAGTCCGCCCAGCAAAACCCCGCCCTGACCTCCACCGCCCAGCGGTTCGGCGCCTTCACCGACCAGGTGGAGGAGGGCTATCGGGACCTGAACCAGAAACTCTCCCAGCTCTTCACCAACTTTGATTTTGGAGGAAACCGCAATGAATAATCAGAAAAACCGCTTCTGGACCTTCTGCCTCTCCCTGATGCCCGGGGCAGGAGAGATGTATTTCGGCCTCTACCGCCAGGGGATCAGCCTGATGGTCTTCTTCTTCGGCCTGTTCATCCTGCCCCTGATGCTCCAGCTCTCCGCCCTCTCCCTGCTGGCCCTGGTGACCTGGTTCTACAGCTTTCTGCACACCCACAACCTGCGGGCCATGCCCCTGGAGGAGTTCTGCCAGCTGGAGGACCGGTATATCTGGGAGGACTTCACCCTGGGCGTCCACTGGAACCGGAAATACCGGCACATCGCCGCGGTGGTGCTGATCGTGCTGGGCTACTTCCTGCTCTGGGAGAACCTGTTCTCCTGGGTGGGCTGGTACCTCTCCGGCCCTCTGGCCAACTTCCTCTACCGGCTGCCCCGGATCGCCCTGGGGGTGCTGGTGCTGCTGCTGGGCGTCTGGCTCATCTCCGGCAAGAAGCGGGAGATGAACCGGGAGGAGGACGAGGCAAACCGCTGGAACGCCGGCCCCGCCGGCCCCAACACGCCCCCCCATGGCTATACCGGCCCCGCCCGGGACCCCTGGGGTGACCGGCCCCCCGCCGCCCCGGTGTACCGCGCCCCGGAACAGGGAAATTCCAACGCCCCCGGCGGCCCGGCTCAGACGCCCGCCGCCCCCCAGGGCGACCCCTGGCAGACGGGCGGCCAGACCCCGGCCCAGAGCGGCCCCGTGAATCCCGGCCAGGGCCGGAGCGGAGAGGAGGGGGACGGCCATGCGGACGCATAAGGTTGGCACCCTCACCCTGGGGTGTATGCTGGTCCTCTTCGGCGTGCTGTTCCTGGTGCACCTGTTCACCGGGTACATGAGCTTCCAGTTCATCTTCCGGCTCTGGCCGGTGATGTTCCTGATGCTGGGGGCGGAGGTGCTGCTGAGCGCCATCCCCACCAGGCGCTTTCAGTTCACCTTCAGCGCCGGCTCGGTGGTGCTGCTCATCGTGATGATGATCTTCGCCCTGTTTATGGCGGGCTCGGAGCAGTTCATCCAGGCGCTGGAGCGCTGCCCCTGGGCCTACTACTGAAATTCTCGAAAATGCTGCGCATTTTCTCGAGGGAATCAGGCAAAAACCCCGTTGGGACGCGCTGCGTCCCAACGGGGTTTCTATGGTCATGTCACTCCTGGTTTTTGGGCGCGCCCCCCTCGCCCTGGGGGCGGGGGCCACGGCGGCGGGAGCGGCGGCGGCGGCGCTTTTCACCCTTTTCGCCGCCCTCCCCCTGGCCGGGCTGGGCTGCCTGAGGGGCGGGTCTCTGGGGGCTCTGGCGCGCTGCCTCGGGCTTGCCCCCCTGGCCCTGGGCGCCGGAGCCGGAGCCCCGCCTGCGGGAGCGGTGGCGGCGGCGTTTTTCGCCCTTTTCTCCCCCGCCCTTTTCGCCCTTTTCGCCCTTCTCCCCGCCCTCGGGGGCGGCCAGGGGAGACGCCCCGCCGGGCTGGGCCTGGGGGGCGGCAGCGGCGGCCTGGGCACGCTTGGCCGCGTCCCGCAGGTGGAGGGCCTGCAGGCGCTGGGCCCGCTCCGCCGGGTCGGGCAGCTCATAGCCCTCGGGCCGCTTGCCCTTGCCGGAGCGGATCACGGTGATCTCGCTGTTGGAGTACACCCGGGGTTTGTCCGGGTCGTCGTCCAGCCGCACTTTAACCTTCTCCCGGAGCATCTGCACCGCGTTGACGGTGCCCACCCCGTCGGGGGTCTCCACCAGGCTCTCCAGCTTGGGGGTGCGCTTGAGCACGTCCTCATAGGCCTCCTGCTCATACTTGAGGCAGCACATCAGCCGCCCGCAGGCCCCGGAGATCTTCGTGGGGTTCAGGGACAGGCTCTGGGTCTTGGCCATCTTGATGGACACCGGGTGGAAGTCGTTCAGGAAGGTGCTGCAGCAGTAGGGCCGGCCGCAGCCCCCCAGGCCCCCCAGCATCTTGGCCTCGTCCCGGACGCCGATCTGCCGCAGCTCAATGCGGGTGTGGAACACCCCGGCCAGGTCCCGGACCAGGGCCCGGAAGTCCACCCGGCCCTCGGAGGTGAAGAAAAAGAGGATCTTGCTGCCGTCGAAGTTGTACTCCACCTCCACCAGCTTCATCTCCAGCCCGTGCTCCTGGATCTTCCGCTGGCAGATCTGGAAGGCCCGCTTCTCCTTCTCCTTGTTCTGCTCCAGGGTTTTCAGATCGGCCTTGGTGGCCTTGCGCACCACCGGCCGCAGGGGGGATACCAGCTCCATCTCGTCGATGAACCGGTTGCCCTCCACGCACGACCCCAGCTCCATCCCCCGGCTGGTCTCGATGATGACCTGTTCCCCCGGGGCGATGGTGAGTCCGTTGGGATTGAAATAGTATGCTTTTCCGCCCTCTTTGAAGCGGACGCTGATGATTTCCGTCATAGATCAGTTCTCCTTGCAGACATTGGGCCCGGCTTGGGACAGGGTCACAGCCCGGCCCCCAGCCAGCCCAGCAGGTGGCCTGCCCCCACGTGGAAGGGCAGCATCTCCAGCCCCCGGCGGCAGCGCCCGGCCCACTCCAGCAGCTGGGCGCGGCCCAGGCGGGCGGCCAGGGCGGCGGATTCGGGACACTGGAACTGCCCGGTGACGCCCCCCAGCACCGCGTCGTCCAGCAGGGCGGCCAGGGCGGTGAGGAACTCCTCCAGCCGCTGCCGGTCCGGCTTCTCCAGCTCCAGCCGGGCCAGGAAGGCGCATCTCGCCAGCTCGTCCCCCTCTTTTCCCCCCAATAGCCGGGCGAAGGCGGCGGCGTCCGGGTCCTCCGGGGGCGCGCCCTCCTCCAGCCGGACCAGGGCGCACCGGGAGCGGATGGTCTCCAGCAGGGCGCCGCTGCGGTCGCACATCAGCAGGAAGGCGGCATAGGCCGGCCCCTCCTCCAGCAGCTTGAGCAGGGCGTTCTGGGCGTTCAAATTCAGGTTCTGGGCGTTGTCGATCAGGTAGACCTTCCGGGCGGCCTCGTTGGGCCGGATGAAGGCGTCGCTCCGCAGGGCCCGGATGGGGCCGATCTTGATCTCCCGGCCGATGTCCTTCTCCTCCATGAACCGCTCCACCGGGATCACGTCCGGGTGGATGCCCTCCGCCGCCTTGCGGCAGTCCCGGCACACCCCGCAGGGCTTCCTCGTCCCCTCCGGGGCGGAGCACACCAGCTCCTGGGCCAGCTCCAGCCCCCGCCGGTGCCGGGCCTCCGGGGCGCCGGTGAGGATGGTGGCGTGAAAGGGCATATGCTGCTGTTCCATTCCGCCGCCTCCTGTTCCACACGCCGGATCCTTCCGCCAGGGCGGTATCCCGCGGCGTTTCCGGGCCAATTTAAGACGGTTCCACCGTCAAAACTGTGCTATTTTTATCATAACACAGTTTGTATAAATAAGCGAGAATTTTTTCACTGAACACCTCTCCCGGGGCCACCACCGGCACGCCGGGGGGATAGGGGGCCACCGCCTCGGCGGCGGTCTTCCCCAGGGCCGGCCCCAGCCGCCCCCGCTCGGCGGCGGCAAACCGGGCCTGGCGGGGGGTCAGGACGGCCTCGGGCAGGGGGGGCGCCTCCAGGTCGGGCAGGAAGGGGGATTTGCCCTTCAGCCCCAGCAGGTTGAGGGCCCGCCGGAGCCGCAGGATGTCCCGCTCGGAGTCGGCGGCGGTCAGGATGCACACCACATGGAAGCGGTCCGCCATCTCCACATAGATGCCCCCATCTGCCAGGCGCCGGGCAAGGGCGAAGCCGTCCTCCACCTGGAGCGTCAGACGGCAGGGGTCCAGCAGTTTCCCCGCCAGGGGCAGGCAGGGGTAGCCCTCCCGCAGGTCGGCGCACCAGGCGGCCGCCCGCCGCAGGGAGCCCCGGCCCTCCCGGTGGAGCCAGGGCCGCAGCTTGTCCAGGGCGGCCAGCATGGCGAAGGAGGGGGAGCTGGAGCCGGTCAGCCCCGCCGCCCGGCGCAGCCGGCGGATGCCCACCCCGTTGGCGAAGATCACTCCGGTCTGGCCCGGGGCGGGCAGGGTCTTGTGGGCGGAGACCACCACCCCGTCCGCCCCCCGGTAGGGGTTGCGGCCCAGCAGGCAGTTAGGCTCTTGCGCCAGAACCAGGGGCAGATGGGCCCCGTGGGCCCCGTCCACCAGCAGCTTTGCCCCGTGGCGGCGGCAGATCTCCCCCAGCGCCTCCACATCGCTGAGCACCCCATAGTAGGTGGGGCTGGTGACCAGCACGGCCTTTGTCTCCGGGTGTGCCCGGAGGGCCGCCTCCACCGCCTCCGGCTCCAGAGGGCCGGTGACGGCGCACTCCCCCGCCCAGGGCCGCGGGAGCCAGACCGGGCGCAGGTCAAAGAGGGCCATGGCGTTGTGGACGCTCTTGTGGCACACCCGGTCGATGAGCACCGTGTCCCCGGGGGAGGTGAACAGGGCGAAGAGGGTGAAGATCCCCTGGGTGGCCCCGCCGGTGGAGTAAAAGGCGGCGTCCATCCCCCAGTCCCAGGCCCACAGCCGCTGGGACTCCTCCAGCCAGTCGTCCCCGTCCCCGTACAGGTCGCCGGTGGGGGGCAGCTCGGTGAAGTCCAGGGGGGCCAGGGCGTCCCACTCCCCCATGGGCAGCCCCTTCCCCTTGTGGCCGGGCATGTGGAGCCGCAGCGGCCCCGTGGCGGCAAACTCCACCAGGGAGTCGTAAAAATTGTGGTCGGACATGGTCTTAACCTCACTTTTCAAATCGGTGCGGTAAAAGAAGGCCCCTTTTTCAAGGAGCGCTGGGTTTAAAACAGGGGCGGCAAAGCCGCCCCTGCTGTTTACTCCTCGGTCTCGGCCGCTTCGGCGGTCTGGAGTTCCCCGCCCTGCTGGGCGGACGCCTCCCCGGCGGCCTTTTCCTGGCTCTCGCTTTCGTCTTCCGTCTCGCTCTCGGCCACGGCCAGGCCGATGACCTTGACCCCGTCGGCCACGGTCATCACCTTGACCCCCTGGGTGGCCCGGCTGATGACGCTGACGTCGGCGGCGGGGGTGCGGATGATGGTGCCGTCGTCGGAGATCATCATCAGATCCTCCTCTCCTGCCACCATGGCCACCCCGGCCACCGGCCCGGTCTTTTGGGTGCACTGGTAGCCCTTGACCCCCTGGCCGCCCCGGTTCTGCACGGAGAATTCCCCGGGGTCGGTGCGCTTGCCGTAGCCGTTCTCGGTGACGGAGAAGATCAGCTTGCCCTCCTGGACGATCTCGCCGCCCACGACCCAGTCGCCCTCCCGGAGCCTGATGCCACGGACGCCCACCGCGTCCCGGCCCATGCAGCGCACGTCGGACTCGTGGAAGCGGATGGCCATGCCCTCGTGGGTGAGCAGCATCACGTCGGCGCTGCCGTCGGTGACGGCGGCGCAGATCAGCTCGTCGTCCTCCTCCAGGCTGACGGCCCGGATGCCGCTCTTCCGGGCGGTGTTGACGCTCCCCAGGGTGATCCGCTTGACGGTGCCCATCCGGGTGGCCAGCAGCAGATACCGGTCCTTCTGCTCCAGGCTGTCCACGTGGAGCATGGCGGTGACCGCCTCCCCGCTCTCCAGGGGCAGGGCGTTGACGATGGGGGTGCCCTTGGCGGTGCGGCCGGCCTCCGGCACCCGGTAGCCCTTGAGCCGGTGGACCTTGCCGATGTTGGTAAAGAACAGGATGAAGTCGTGGGTGGAGGCGGTGAAGAGCTTCTTCACATAGTCCTCCTCCTTCAGGGTCTGGGCGCTGACCCCCTTGCCGCCCCGGTGCTGGGTGCGGTAGGCGCTGACCGGGGTGCGCTTGAGATAGCCCCCCTGGGTCAGGGTGAACACGCACTCCTCCTCCTCGATCAGGTCCTCGATGTCCAGGTCGTCCTCCACGTCCATGATCTCGGTGCGGCGGTCGTCCCCGTACTTGTCCCGGATGGCCAGCAGCTCCTCCTTGAGCACCCCCTTGAGCATGCCCTCGTCGCTGAGCAGCTGGTCATAGTAGGCGATGCGCTGTTCCAGCTCCTCGTACTCGGCCCGCAGCTTCTCCTCCTCCAGGCCCTGGAGGCGCTTGAGCTGCATGTCCAGGATGGCCTGGGCCTGGATCTCGTCCAGGCTGAACCGGGCCATCAGGTTCTCCTTGGCGTCGTCGTAGCTCTCCCGGATGATCCTGATGACCTCGTCGATGTTGGCCTGGGCGATGAGCAGGCCCTCCAGCAGGTGGGCCCGCTCCTGGGCCTTCCGCCGGTCGTAGATGGTGCGCCGGGTGATGACCTCCTCCTGGAAGGAGAGGTACTCGTCGATCATGTGGCGCAGGGAGAAAATCTTGGGCTGGCGCTGGTCGTCGGTCAGGGCCAGCATGGTCACCGCGAAGGAGCTCTGGAGCTGGGTCTGGGCGAAGAGCCGGTTTAAGACCACCTGGGGGTTGGCGTCCTTCTTGATCTCGATGACGATGCGCATGCCGTTCCGGTCGGACTCGTCCCGCAGGCCGGAGATGCCCTCCAGCCGCTTGTCCCGGACCTGGTCGGCGATGCTCTTGACCAGCAGCTTTTTGTTGACCTGATAGGGCAGCTCGGTGACGATGATGCGGATGCGGTCGTGTCCGAACTCCTCGAACTCGGTGCGGGCCCGGAGGACGATCTTGCCCCTGCCGGTGGCGTAGGCGGCCCGGATGCCGCTGCGGCCCATGATGATGCCCCGGGTGGGGAAGTCGGGGCCCTTGATATGCTGCATCAGGTCGTTCAGGTCGGCCTCCGGGTCATCCAGCACGCAGACGCAGGCGTCGATGACCTCCCGCAGGTTGTGGGGCGGGATGTTGGTGGCCATGCCCACGGCGAT
>CAZAIF010000034.1:0-12727 GCA_964485125.1 uncultured Oscillospiraceae bacterium
ACCTGACCGGCTATATCACCGAGGGCCAGATCATCCTGAGCCGGGAGCTGTACCGCAAGGGCATCGTGCCCCCGGTGGACGTGCTGCCCTCCCTGAGCCGTCTGAAGGACAAGGGCATCGGCGCCGGCAAGACCCGGGAGGACCACTCGGGCACCATGAACCAGCTCTTCGCCGCCTACGCCACCGGCAAGGAGGCCAAGGAGCTGATGAGCATCCTGGGCGAGGCCGCCCTGTCCGCCACCGACCTGCTCTACGCCAAGTTCGCCGAGGAGTTTGAAAAGCGCTATGTGGCCCAGGGGAATGAGGAGAACCGCTCCATCGAGGAGACCCTGGACCTGGGCTGGGAGCTGCTGAGCATCCTGCCGGTGGGCGAGCTCAAGCGCATCAAGGAGGAGCACATCGCCAAGTACCTCCCCAAGAAAGACGCCGAGTAAGGGGGTCATCCCATGCCGAATACCACTGTGAGCGCCACCCGTATGGAGCTGACCCGGCTCAAGGGGCGCCTGCGCACCGCCGTCCGGGGCCACAAGCTGCTCAAGGACAAGCGGGACGAGCTGATGAAGCAGTTTCTGGACGTGGTGCGGGAGAACCGGGCGGTCCGGCAGCGGGTGGAGGAGGGCCTGAAGCGGGCCCACGCCTCCTTCACCGTGGCCTCCGCCCTGATGAGCGGCGAGATGCTGGAGCAGGCCCTGCTCTACCCCAAGCAGAATGTGGAGCTGGACCTGACCACCCGGAACATCATGTCGGTCTCCGTCCCCGAGTACCACTTCAGCACCCGGGGCAGCGCCGCCGGGGACATCTACCCCTACGGCTTCGCCACCACCAGCTGCGAGCTGGACGACGCGGTGGACGCCCTGTCCTCGGTGTTCCAGGACATGCTGCGGCTGGCCCAGATCGAAAAGACCACCCAGCTGCTGGCCGAGGAGATCGAAAAGACCCGCCGCCGGGTCAACGCCCTGGAGTATGTGATGATCCCCCAGACCGAGGAGAGCATCAAATACATCTCCATGAAGCTGGAGGAGAACGACCGCAACGCCACCATCCGGCTCATGAAGGTGAAGGACATGATGCTCCAGGAGTCCATCGAGCAGAAGCGCCGCGCCGACGCGGAGGCCCTGGCCGCCGCCCAGGCGGGAGGCGCATAACCCGTCATGTGAGGAAAACACCGGTGTGCCCAGGCACACCGGTGTTTTTTACGTCTCTCCCACGGCGGAGGGCATTCGGCGGCCCCGCCCTGTTCGGACGGGGGCGTCTTTTGGCTTGCATCTTCCGCCGCCGTCCCCGCTTTTGACAGGAAACGCTTCCCCGCTTGCTTTTTCCCCGATCTATGCTATACTTAGCACATCCAAACCTTTGGGAGGTAAAGAGCGTATGAACAATGAAGTCAACAACGGCCAGAGCTTCTCCATCGCCGCGCTGGTCCTGGGCATTCTGGGTATCGTGGGCGGTTTCCTGCCCGTGGTTCAGTATTTCACCACCATCTGCGCCATCCTGGGCATCGTCTTCGGCGTCAAGGGCCGCAGAATGAGCATCGCCGCCACCGGCTCCGCCTCCGGGCTGGCCACCGCCGGCCTGGTGCTGGGCATTATCGGCACCGCCTTCGCCGTGCTGGGCATCGTCTGCGTCGCCTGCGGTCTGGTGGTGCTGGGCTCCCTGGCCGCCGCGGCCTGAGCGAACCCATTTCCCGCCTGTTCCCACGGACATCCGTGTACCGACGCGTACACGGATGTTTTTTCTCCCGGAGGTGATTCCCCTGTTCCCCTACTTTGTGCTCTTCGGCCGGGTCATCCCCCTGTACGCCGTGATGGCGGTGGCGGGCATCCTGGCCGCCGGCTGGTACCTGTGCCGCGCCGCCCGGCGGCGGGGACTGGACGAGAACGACGCCATCGTACTGGGCCTCATCGTCTGCGTGGGCATTTTGCTGGGCGGCCACCTGCTCTACGCCCTGGTCAACCGGGACACCCTGCCCGCCCTCTTCCGCCAGACCAGCTGGCAAGGGCTGCTGGAGGCCCTGCGGGTCAGCTTCTCCGGCTCCGTCTTCTACGGCGGCCTGGGGGGCGGCATCCTGGCCGCCGCCCTGGCCCTGAGGCTGCGGAAAAAGCCCCTGGCCCCCTGGGCCGACCTGCTGGCCCCCGCCGCCCCCCTGTTCCACTGCTTCGCCCGGGTGGGCTGCTTTCTGGGAGGCTGCTGCTACGGGGCGGCCAGCCCCGTCGGCTTTGTCTACACCCGGGCCCTGTCCCCCGGGGCCAACGGGGTGCGCCGCTTCCCGGTGCAGCTGCTGGAGGCCGCCTTTGACCTGGGGCTGTTCTTCCTGCTCCACCAGCTGGGCAAAAAAGAGCGGTGGCGGGGGGCGCTGCTCCCCCTCTATCTGCTGCTCTACGCCGCCTTCCGCTTCGGGGACGAGTTCCTCCGGGGCGATGCGGAGCGGGGGATCTGGTGGGGGCTGTCCACCGCCCAGTGGATCAGCATCCCTCTCTTCGCCTGCGCCGCCCTGCTGCTGCTCCGCCAAGCACGGCGCAGAACATGCTGACAAAAGTAACAGGCGCGGACCTGCCGAAATACAGGTCCGCGCCTTGTCTTTTGCTTTACTTGGAGTTGGGCAGCGCGCTCTCCGCGTCGTCGTGGCTGCTGATGCAGCAGATCTGGCGGTAGGTCTCAAACTTCAGCCAGCGGTTCAGGAACTCGGCGATGTTGCCGCCGCTGCGGTCCTGCTCCTGGGCCACGGCGTTCTCCCGGACAAAGCGGACGGCCTCCTCCTCGCTGCCGATCTGGATCTCCAGCCCCCGGCCGTTGACCACGGGCAGGCCGTTATAGCTGTAATTCTTTAGCTCGTCGATACGCTCCACCCGGCTGTCCCGGACCAGAATGGCCTTGCCCTTCTTGAGCAGCAGGATGTCCATATACCGGGGGTAGTCGTAGCTCAGGCCGGACAGGGGGAGCTCGTCTCCCACGCCGTAGACGGCGGTGGGGGCCTCCGCCTTGACGATCTCCAGCTTGTTGTAGTCGTAGAAATACTCGTCGAAGATGCCCGACTTGACCCGGCCGCCGGGATAACGGAAGGAGGTGCCGGTGATCTGGCTCTTGGGCTCCTCGGCGGCCATGATGATGCCGCCCCCGGCCACGTCATAGCCGTCCACCAGCACAAACCGGCCGGTAACGGCGCAATCGGCAAAGGTGTCGAAGGCCAGGGTGTCCTTGCAGGAGATGACCACCTCGGCCACGTCGTTCAGGTCGATCCGGTCCTTGGCCCCCCCGTCCAGGGTGGCGGTGTCCAGGACCCGCAGGATCTGCTCCAGCTCGCACTCGCACTCGGCGGTGGCCAGCTTGAGCTTATACTTCTTGCCCCGGACCAGGGGCTCCTTGCCCATCCAGAACAGGTTGGCCCGGAAGGTGTTGGAGATCAGGGGCTTCTGGCTGGCGAAGGTGATCAGCTCGCCCCGCTTGTTGAAGAACTCGTCGGTGACGGTGATGCCCACGCTCTCCCCGGCCCGGACGGTGCTCTTCTTGTCCCGGGGGGCCCAGTACTCCACCGTCTTGACCCGGGTGGTCTTGCCCTCGGGGAAGATGGTGATCTCGTCCCCGGCGGAGAGGATGCCCGACTCGATGCGGCCGGCGATGATCCGCCGGTCGTCGAACTTGTACACATCCTGGATCGGGAAGCGCAGGGCCCGGTGCTCCAGCCCCTTCTCCTTCTCAATGGAGTCCATGGCCTCCAGGGCGGTCATACCGTGCCACCAGGACAGCTTTTCGCTGGACTGGGTGATGTTCTGGCCCTCGAAGGCGGAGATGGGAATATAGCCGATGGGGTGGACATGCAGGGCGTTCAAATATTCCTCCATATCCCGCTGGATCTGGTCGAAGACTTCCTGGCTGTATCCCACCAGGTCCATCTTGTTCACCAGCACATAGCAGCGCTTGATGCCCAGCAGGGAGAGCAGATAGGCGTGGCGCTTGGACTGCTCCTGGACCCCCTCCCGGGCGTCAATGAGCAGGAAGGCGGCCTCGGCGTCGGCGGCGCCGGAGATCATATTCTTCAAAAATTCCTTGTGGCCCGGGGCGTCGATGATGACGTAATCCCGCTTTGCCGTCTGGAACTGGATCTGGGTGGTGTCGATGGTGATGTTCTGCTTCTGCTCCTCCTCGAAGGCGTCCAGCAGGTAGGCATACTCGAAGGGCTTGCCGCTCTCCTTGGAGATGCGCATCACCTTGTCCACCGTGCCCTGGGGCAGGGAGTGGGTGTCATAGAGCAGCCGGCCGATGAAGGTGGACTTGCCGTGGTCCACGTGGCCCACCACCACAATGTTCAGAATTTCACGTTCGGTATTCATCTGCTCCCTCTCCCTCACATATATCCTTCTTTGCGGAGCTTCTGCATGGCATAGGCGTCCTCCTGGTCCTGGGCCCGGCCGGCGCGCTCACCGGTGGTGGTGTGGCGCAGCTCCTCGATGATCTCGTCCACGGTGGTGGCGTTGGACTTGATTTTGCCGGTGCAGGGGGCGCAGCCCAGGGAGCGGTAGCGGTAGCCGTCCTTGGCAAAATAGAGGTCAATGATGGGGATATTCTCCCGGCGGATGTACTCCCAGATGTCGATCTCGCTCCAGGCCAGCAGCGGGTGGACCCGGATGTGGTTGCCCTTGGGGAAGTCGGTCTTGAACTGGTCCCACAGCTCCGGAGGCTGGTTGGTGTAGTCCCACTCGTCGTTGGCGTTGCGCTCGGAGAACACCCGCTCCTTGGAGCGGCTGCCCTCCTCGTCCCGGCGCACCCCCACGATCAGGCCGTCAAACTCGTACTCCTTGATGACCTGCTGGAGCGCGTCGGTCTTGAGGGCCTTGCAGCACACCAGCTTGGGGTAGTCCCGGGGGTTCATCCCCGCCTCGATGGCGGCGGTGTTGGTGTGGACGATCAGGTCCAGGTCCAGCTCCTTGGCCACCCTGTCCCGGAAGGCGATCATCTCGGGAATCTTAAAGGTGGTATCCACATGGATGAAGGGAAACGGACAGTGGCCGAAAAAGGCCTTCTTGGCCAGCCAGAGCAGCACGGTGGAGTCCTTGCCGATGCTCCAGAGCATGCCCAGCTTGCCCAGCTTCTTGTATGCCTCCCGCAGGATATAAATACTCTGCGCCTCCAGGGCGTCCAAATGATCCATGTCCATGATCCTCCTTGATCGGCCCCGTCTCTCCTTCGGGGCGCCCACATATATCAATTATCAATGCAGAAAAGGGCTTTGTATATCATATTATGTCCGCCCCTGTTCGTCAAGATGGGAATTGTAACTTTTTTGTAACTTCCCGGGGGCAAAAGAACGCCGCAGAACAGGTGCTGTTCTGCGGCAAAATGTTCCAGCATCAGAGCAGGTCGCTCTCCACCTGGACGTGATCGGTGCCGTGGGCCTCGAACTCGGCCATATAGGCGTCCATCCGGCGGGTAAGCTCGGCGAAATTGGTCTCGTCGATGGGGGCGTCGTCCATATCCCGGCGGGCCAGCTCCTCGGCCAGGATGTCGAAGAACACCGCGTCCTCGTAGTCGGCGATGGCCTCGTGGATGCCCCCCTCCGCGAAGGCCCGGGAGGGCACCACCTCCCCCTGCCACACCTCCGCCAGGGCGGGCATCCCCTCCTGGGCGGCTTTGGCGAACAGCAGGGACTCCACCTCGTCATAGTCCCGGAACCGGTCATCCCCCCGGGCGGAGTTGAGCACCCAGTTTCCAATATAGGCCATATCCAGCAGACGCCGGAACTGCTTTGCCGTCAAATGCAGATCCACGGAACATCCCTCCTCACTTCCGAAGGACCGTCATGGGCCCGGCCTCCGTACCGGGCCGGTATGCCTATTATATTATAATCTATTCTCTCAAAAAGTCAAATGTGTCCCGGCCCGCCGCGGGACAAAGGCGCAAAAATGATTTACTTGCACCGCTTCTTATGGTATGATAAGACATTAAAAGACAGGACGGCCCGCCGCTCCGGCCCATCTTCCCCTGGGCGGGGCGCGGCCGAGCAATAAAGTCTGCCCAAAGTGCAGACAATGGAGGTAACCACACATGGACAACCGGCCCATCGGCGTGTTCGACTCCGGCCTGGGCGGCCTGACCGCCGTGCGCCGCCTGGCGAAGCGGATGCCCAACGAGGCGATCATCTATTTCGGAGACACCGGGCGGGTCCCCTACGGCACCCGCTCCCGGGAGACCATTCTCCGCTACGCCGCCCAGGACGTGCGCTTCCTGCGCACCTTCGACCTGAAGGCCATCGTCATCGCCTGCGGCACCGTGTCCTCTATCGCCCTGGACACCCTGGCCCAGAGCCAGCAGGTGCCCCTCTTCGGGGTTGTGGAGCCCACCGCCTGCCGGGCGGCCCAGGCCACCCGGAACGGGAAGATCGGCATCATCGCCACCCCCGCCACCATCCGCACCGGGGCCTATGAGACAGTCATCGCCCGGCACAACCCGGACGCCCGGCTGTTCGCCCAGCCCTGCCCCCTCTTCGTCCCCCTGGTGGAAAACGGCCGCACCGCTCCGGGAGACGTGGTCATCGAGACGGTGGCCGCCGAGTACCTCTCTCCCCTGCGCCAGGCCGGGGTGGACACCCTGGTGCTGGGCTGCACCCACTACCCCCTGCTCTCCCGGGTCATCGGCAGCTTCATGGGACCCCAGGTCACCCTGCTGGACTCGGGGGCCTGTGTGGCCGACCAGGTCCAGCGCTGGCTGGAGGGGCAGGACATGCGGGCGGACCCGGCCCGGCGGGGCGGCTGCCGCTGGTACGTCAGCGACAGCGTGGAGAGCTTCCACGACCTGGCCTCCATCTTCCTGGGCCGGGAGGTCACCGAGCCAGTGGAGCAGATCGCCATTGAAAACTACTGAGCCGGGCCGCCGGCCGGGCTCTCCTATTTTCTTTCTGGAGCATGATATTTTATGATGAAAAAAGACGTGATGATCACCATCCAGGGCGCCCAGCACTACGCCGGGATGGAGAGCGACAACATCGAGCTGGTCACCGAGGGCAAGCTGACCGAGGCGGAGGGCGCCCTGCGGCTGTCCTACGAGGAGAGCGAGCTGACCGGCATGGCGGGCACCACCACCGTCTTCCATGTGGAGCCGGAGCGGGTCACCCTGCTGCGGATGGGCAGCGTCAGCTCGGAGATGGTCTTTGAGGAGGGCCGCCGCCACATGTCCCTCTATGACACCCCCTACGGCAGCATGGAGGTGGGCATCCTGGCCCGCAGGCTCCGCTCCACCCTGGGCCCGGAGGGGGGCAGGCTGGAGATCAACTACGACATCGAGATCAACCACACCCTGGCGGGGCAGAACCTGTTCCGCATCGACGTGCGGGAGTCCGACCCGGTCAAGAGCTGATGGCCCCCGGCCCCATCGCCCAGGCCGCCCGGGCCGCCGCCGCCGCCCTGGAGCGCTCCGCCCGGGGCCTGGGCTTCGACGCGCCGCCGGCCCGGGTGACCTTCTCCCCGGAGGAGGGGCGGCTGGTCTCCCCCTACCCTCAGGCGCTTGGGATCGCCCCGGAGCGGCTGGCGGAGGGGCTCCCCCTGCCCCCGGAGCTGGAGCGGTGCACCCCCAGCGGCCGGTGGCTGGCCTTTGAGCTCAGCAGGGACTGGTGGCGCCGCGCCCGGCGCCGGCCGGGGGACTTCTCGCCCCTGGCGCTGCCCCCCCTGCCCCCCGTCCCGGATTTCCCCGCCCGGATCACCCCCTTCGCCTGGGCGCTGAACGCCCTGCTGGGCACTCCGAAACCGGAGACCGCCGCCCGGCTGGACCGGGGCAACCCGGCGGTGCTGATCCAGCTGGCCCGGCAGAGGGCCGGCGCCGGCGCTGCCGGGAGAGAGGACCGGGTGCTGGCCGCCCTGGCCCTGGCCGCCCTGGAGGAGGCACGGCCCCGGGCGCTCGCCTGGGACCTGGTGAAGCTGGCCCGGGCCTATCTCCGCGCTCCCGGGGAGGGGGCGCTGGTCCGCCGGGCCCTGGAGCGGGGACTGGCCGCCCTGGGCGGAGGCCGGGCGCCGGAGCGGAGCGATTAGCAATTGAAGTATTTACAAAAAATTCACCGCCTTTTGGGGATTTGAAGTACAATTGTTTCATACGCTGAAAACTATGCAAAAAAAGAGGTGCTGTGCATGGCAACAAAGGTGCTCATCGTCGAGGACGACAACAATATCGCCCAGCTGCTCCAGCTCTACCTGGAGAAGGAGGGGTTCGAAACCCGCATCGCCCCGGACGGCGGCAAGGGGGTGGAGGAGTTCCGCGCCTGGAACCCCGACCTGGTGCTGCTGGACATCATGCTGCCGGTGATGGACGGCTGGGCCGTCTGCCGCAAGATCCGGGAGAGCAGCAAGACCCCCATCATCATGATGACCGCCAAGGGCCAGACCGAGGACAAGGTCAACGGCCTGGAGATGGGGGCCGACGACTACATCGTGAAACCCTTCGATATGAAAGAGGTGTTGGCCCGCATCCACGCGGTGCTGCGCCGCTACGGCGAGGGAGAGAGCGGTCACACCGAGAAAAAGCTGGTCTTCGACAAGCTGGTCATCAACCTGGACTCCTATGAGCTGCTGGTGGACGGCAAGCGGGTGGATACGCCCCCCAAGGAGATGGAGCTGCTCTATCACCTGGCCTCCTCCCCCAACCGAGTGTTCACCCGCAACCAGCTGCTGGACGAGGTCTGGGGCTTTGACTACTTCGGCGACAGCCGCACTGTGGACGTGCACATCAAACGGCTGCGGGAAAAGCTGGAGGGGGTCAGCGACCAGTGGAGCCTGAAGACGGTCTGGGGCGTGGGCTATAAGTTTGAGCTGGTCGAGCCGTCATGAAGAGCACCCTCTTCCGGCGCCATTTCCTGCTCACCGCGGGCATGATCCTGATCTCCTTCGCCCTGCTGGCGGCGGCCTTTATGACCCTGAGCTACCGCTACATGGTCCAAGAGAAAAAGCAGACCATGGCCGTCAACGTCACCTATGTGGCCGGCCTGACCCAGAACGTGCTGAACCAGGGCTATGACCTGGCGGAGGACGGGTTCAAGATCTACGGCCCCACCCTGTCCATTATCGCCGATTCCGACATCCTGATCTGCGACCCCAGCGGCGGCGTGCTCTATTACATCGCCGACGGGCAGAACATGGAGGATTACACCGGCCGCGCCATCTCCTCCAGCGTGGTGGACCAGCTGGTGTCCCAGGGCCAGTACTCCGGCATGTCCGATCTGGGCATCTACCCCAACCTGTACTTCGCCGCCGGCGTGCCCATCTACTACCAGTCCGGCGAGGATCTGAACGTGGCCTTTCTGGTCTTTCTGACCACCTCTGCCGGGGAGCTGATAGCCCTGTGGAAGACGCTGGCCACTATCTTCTTCTTCATCGCCGTGGTGGTGCTGTGCATCGCCTTCATCTCCAGCTCCATCTTCTCCCTCCAGCAGGTCAAACCCCTGCGGGAGATGGCCGACGCGGTGCGCCGGTTCG
Source organism: uncultured Oscillospiraceae bacterium (assembly GCA_964485125.1). Lineage (GTDB taxonomy): Bacteria > Bacillota > Clostridia > Oscillospirales > Oscillospiraceae > UMGS1766. Next base: position 9,453 of record CAZAIF010000034.1, read on the forward strand.
GCATGGGGGAGTATGACGTGCGGGTGGCCGACTGCGGCCGCAAGGACGAGATGGGCGACCTGGCCACCGCCTTCAACGCCATGGCCGACTCCCTGGCCAGCTCGGAGAAGCGGCGCCAGGAGTTCGTGGCCAACATCTCCCACGAGCTCAAGACCCCCATGACCACCATCTCCGGCTTCACCAACGGCATTCTGGACGGCACCATCCCCCCGGAGAAGGTCAACGACTCCCTCCAGGTCATCTCCTCGGAGACCGCACGGCTCAGCCGGCTGGTGCGGCAGATGCTGGACGTCAGCGCCCTGCAGGCCCGGGAGTCGGTCCAGACCCAGGTGGAGTTCGATGTGGGCGAGACCATGGTCCAGGTCATGATCAGCCTGGAGGGCAAGATCAAAGGCCGTCAGCTGGACATGGACGTGCAGATCCCCGACAGCCCGGTGCTGGTCTGGGGCGACCCGGACGGCATCACCCAGGTGTGCTACAACCTGCTGGACAACGCCGCCAAGTTCGCCACCCCGGGCACCACCATCTCCATCTCCATCACCACCAAGGGCCCCAAGGCCTATATCTCGGTCAAGGATCAGGGGGAGACCATCCCCCCGGAGGAGCTGAGCATGATCTTCGACCGTTTCCACAAGTCGGACCGCTCCCGCAGCATCGACAAGGACGGAGTGGGCCTGGGGCTGCATATCGTCAAGACCATTCTCAACAACCACAAGGAAAACATCACCGTCACCAGTCAGGACGGGGTGACCGAATTTGTGTTCACCCTGACCCTGGCCGGCTGACGGCTGGATCACACGCTGATGCAGGAGGAGACGCCCATGCAGGACCGGGAAAAAATCTATCGCCGCCGCGACAGCCGGGACGACCCCTGGAACTGGGAGCCCACCCCCGGCCCCGGCCAGCCCCGGCAGGAGCAGAAAGCCCGCCCCGCCGGCGCCGGCCAGGCCTGGCCGCCCCAGGGCCAGCCGGGTGATCCCTCCCCCGCCCCGCCCGCAGCGGCCCAGAAGCGCCGCCACCATCTCCGAGGGCTGCTGATCGTCCTGATCGCCGCCCTGGTGGTGGGCGGCGTGGGCTTCGGCGCCGTGCTGCTCCTGGGGGACGACGTCCCCGCCGCCGGCTGGAGCTTCTCCGCCGGGGACAACTACTCGGGGGACGACGACTTCTCCGTCAACGTGGACCCGCCCTCCAGCCAGGAGGACGGCGGGGAGGACAGCGGCGCGGCCCAGACCGATGACGAGACCGGGCCCAGCGACATCCAGCGCTATGAGGGAGAGGTCTCCTTTTCCCTGGAGCTGCACTCCGCCCAGGGGCTGGAGGCGCTGAGCTATCAGGAAATCTACGCCCGGGTCTCCCCCAGCGTGGTCACCATCACCGTCTACGGCGACGACAGCGGGGCCTACGCCACCGGCATCATCCTCTCCGAGGACGGCTACATCCTGACCAACCAGCACGTGGTGGCCCTTCAGAGCTACGCCCAGGTGACCACCGCCGACAACCAGGTCTATGAGGCCCTGCTGGTAGGTGAGGACGCCAACAGCGACCTGGCCCTGCTGAAGGTGGAGGCCGAGGGGCTGACCCCGGCGGAGTTCGGCGCCAGCGACGAGCTGGTGGTGGGTGACGAGTGCTTCGCCATCGGCACCCCCATGGGCATCAACTATCGGGGCAGCTTCTCCAACGGCATCGTCTCCGCCCTGAACCGCAGCGTGACGGTAAACGGCTACTCCATGTCCCTGATCCAGACCACCGCCGCCCTGAACTCGGGCAACTCCGGCGGCCCGCTGATCAACATCTACGGCCAGGTCATCGGCATCAACAACATGAAGATCATGAGCAGCGAGACCACCGTGGAGGGGCTGGGCTTCGCCATCCCCACCACCACCGCCCAGCGGGTGGTCAACGCCCTGGCCGCCTACGGCGAAGTGGAGCACCCGGTGATGGGTATCACCTGCTACGCGGTCACCGCCGGGGACCAGGATGGCAATGAGATCAGCGGCATCTATGTGGCCACCGTCAGCCCGGCCTCCGACGCCTGGGCCCAGGGCCTGACCCCCGGGGACATCATCACCGCCGTCAACGGCCAGAGCGTCTATCAGGTCAGCGACGTGAATTTGACCGGCATGGCGGTGGGGGACAGCATCACCGTCACCGTCTACCGCAACGGGGAGACCTTCGACCTCACCTTCCAGCTCATGGAGCAAAACGACCTGCCGTGACCCCAAGGGGCCCACGGCCCGCCGCCGCCCCGGGTATGAGACCGCCGGGGCCTGGGTACACTAGAGGTATCCGGGCCCCGGCGGCTTTTTGCACCCCTGCCGGGGATTCGCTTCGCCCGGTCAACGCAATGCGATTGACGCCGCGTGGGCGGCGGAATGGAGGAGTTTCATCATGCATGTCCGGGACCTCATGAACACCGCAGTCGTCTCTATCACCCCGGAGGAGAGCGCCGCCCTGGCCGCCCGGCTGCTCTGCCGCCACGACCTGGGGGCGCTGCCCGTCTGCGGCCAGGACGGGGCGCTGCTGGGCATCGTCACCGACCGGGACATCGTCACCCGCTGCGTGGCCGCAGGGGAGGACCCCAGCCGGGTGCCGGTGCGGGACATCATGTCCCTCGCCCCGGCCACCGCCGCCCCCGGGGACGACGTCCACACCGCCGCCCGGCAGATGGCCGCCCGGCAGGTGCGGCGGCTGCCGGTGGTGGAGGGGGGCAGCGTGGTGGGCATGGTCTCCCTGGGGGACCTGGCCCGGAACCGCCGCTGTGACGCCGAGGCCGCCGAAGCCCTGTGCGACATCTCCGCCAATCTCAGGCGGCGCCGGGGCAAGGGCTGATTCCTTCCGATTCCGAAAGAAAGAGACTGACAGCACCCCTGCCCGGATGTATAATGAGGCGCAGTAATGGCCTGCGCCGTGTTCGGCTTCCTGGGCTTCTCGGTGTTCATGGGAGTGTTCTACGGCCTGGCCAAGCTGTGCCAGGGCTACGGCAGCCACTCCGGCACGGTCAAAAACATGGCCCTGGCGTTCGCGGCGCCGGTTTTCTTCCACGGCTTCTACGGCGCCGGGCCATGATCGGCGGCGGGGTGGCCTTGCCGGTGTTCCCGGCCTTTGTCATCTTCATGTACATCGTCGTCTTCCGGCTGCTCCGGGCGGCCTCCTGGTATGACCGGCCTGATATAAATTAAACAGAATAACAGAAAAGGGGGACCACCATATGTGGTCCCCCCAGTCTGTCGAAAAAGGATAGTGTCATGCAAGAAAAGGAGCTTTTCTTGCATAGG
>CAZAIF010000035.1:0-12554 GCA_964485125.1 uncultured Oscillospiraceae bacterium
TGGTGATTAAACTATATCACAAAATCAGAACTTGTTACTCTTTTTTTATACTCTTCGTCTCACATCTATTGTAATCCTACATTGAAGGAACAGACAAAATCAAACTGCCCTTGACGATATTAGGTTATGCGACTATAATATAGTTGAGCTTTCGAATCATAATGTAAGATCGTTCATTTAATCTAACATCAGGGAGTAAATGCCAAATGTCGTTGTTTTTGGAGATTGTTCTGCAAATTATTCTTGAACCGATAGTTTATGCTTATGTCGATTTCGTTCAAACACTGATGCCCGATAAAAAGCTTAAAAGCTGGCAAAGGAATTTGTTAATGTGTCTTTGCGCGCTGGTGATATTTATAAGCTTTATGCTGATACTTGTTGGTATTTTCTTCTGTTTGGATGAAGGACCGTTCAAAACAGCAGGCATTATTATGCTGATAACGGGCGTGGCGATCATGGTTATTCAATGTCTGTTGGCATTGGTTGTCTGTATTTTAAAAAGACTTGGTGTTGCGACTAATAATGGCGAAACTCTTTCTTCCGCAACGGATATAGATAATACTACAGATAATGCGTCTGAAGATTATATAATGGAAAGGTGCGAAAGTGATGAGCCAAAGCCTGTCGTGCGATATATAGATGCGTATGAATTTTCGCAAAATAATGAAGGGTAGGAATAATTGTCCCTCATATATGTGGCGATTAACGAAAAACTGAGCTATACAGCATAAAAAACGGCATCTTGAAGGTGGGATAAATGTGCTACAAAAACCGATGCCGTAAGCAGGATAAGCAGGTGGGATATATCCCGCCTTCGGCTTGCGCTCGCTCTGTCCTGCAAATCGTTGCGGCGTGGCGGCAAAATTTGCCGCCACGCCGCTTAACTCTTTCCCGTTCGCAGGCAATTTGCGTATGCCGCTCATTGCCTGCCGCTCGCTTAAAACAAGCGGGAAACCCGCCTTGTGACATTATAAGATGAAGCGATTTAACGTGTCATTAGCTCATGCAAAGTTGCGTCGAAAAGGTGGGTAAAATTTACCACGTTAGTTAGTTCTTTTGGATTTCAGATATCTCAATCAGGCGTATTTCAAACGGTTCGAGCGTCGCCGAAAAAATAAGTTTGTCTTCGTTGCTTTTCAGAACGCGTTTTTTGAGTCCCGGTGCGCTTGCTTTGGCGAGATAACTTACATCATTTTGGGTGAGCGGCTCTACCGCTCCCATGCGGACAAATTCATCGAATACAGACCCGTGTGTTCTGTTTACATAACTTTCAGTCAGTATGAACTCGCCTTTTCCGCTCATTTTAAGCTCAAAAGACAATGTCTTCTCACTGTTATCGGGAAATACAGAGTATCTGTCGGTATAGCTCGTGTTGATGCCCGCTTCTTGCGCGTATATTTCAGAATAATGATAATAGTTGTAGCAAAGTATTGTCACATTTTTAAATCCGTCCCGTGTGACTATATATCCGTCTCCGCGCTCAATTATGATGGGTTTTAGCTTCGACAAGAATAAATAAGCGTAATAAGCGGGCTTTTTGATGCCGTTTGTCGTGAACATTCCAAGGCCGCCGTGAAAGGTTTTGCTGTTCAGCGGAATTTCTCCGTGGAAATCAGACAGCAACCAGTATCCGGCATAAACTTCATCCAGCGTCTCTAACTGGTTTTTGACTATATAGCACGACTTGAAACATGTGTCGGAAAGCGGATCCCTGTGTGAACTTGTAGAGTTCCATTCAGTTACCGTGATCGGAATATTTCCGAAGCCGGAGTCGTTCATGGCTGCTTTCATGTTTCTGATGAAAGCGCGATAAGTTGAAGTGGTGGGGGATAGCGTTGCTCTGGCGGACTCATCGCTGTTTAACGCGGAGAAAGATAAATCAACGTCGTAATAGTGGATGTCGGCAAAATCAGGAAGGCATTCGTTTGCGGTGCAAAATTTTAAGAATCTGAATATCCAGTCGTTGTTTTTTCCGTATAAGCACAACGCCGATGGACCGCCGACTCGGAATTTTTTGTTTACCGATTTTATTGCAGTATAAGAGCTTTTGTAAAGCTGTAGAAAATCGTTTTCAGACTCAAAGCCAAACAGTTTTAGCCAGGAATTCGGCTCGTTCCATACAGTAAACATCCACGAACTCACTTCGTTTTCGCCATATCTGTTGATGAGGTGTAAACAAAATTCTTTGACCAGCGCATGCCACTTTTTAATATCAGAAGGTGGAGAAGTTATCGTCTTGTAGTAAAATGTAGTTTTGTTGGGATTTTTTGCGAGCAGCGAGGGCATAAATGACAGCTGTACAAGAGGTTTCAGCCCCAATGAAAGCAAAAAATCGTAAGCTTTGTCTATGAAGTCAAAATTGTATAACGGTTTGCCGTTTGATTGGTTATAAACCATCATACAGTCGTCAAAGACGCCGTGCATCTTTACAAGCTTAAATCCTATCTGCTTCTGCGCTTCTGTAAGTTCGCGCCTTATATCGTCGAAAAGCAGTTCGTGTATGTGTGAAATTCCTATAAAGTAAAGATTGCGCCTGAAAAACATTTTGCCTTGCTGAAGGCAGTCGGCATATATGTATTCCTGCGGAGTCGCGGCAGGTTTTGTGTTGGTACTCACCTCATGGGGGGAGTATTTTTTTATAAATTCAGATATACTGCTTGCCAATATATTTGTGTCGGTATTGGAATAACCGGTCAGTTGGTCCAGGGTGTACAGCGAATTCTGTCCGGCTTTGTTGCTGTTTCGCCACTCTCCGGGCGTTATTCTGTGTATTTTTTTGAATGCGTCAGAAAATGCTCTGGTGTTGGGGAAGCCATTTTCTTCGGCAACCTTCTCGATGGGATCTGAAGTAGTTGCAAGCTGTTCGGTTGCGTGATTCAACCGCACGGTGCGAATGTACTCTCCCACGGTTATACCGATGTGTTGCTTAAAGAATTTGCAAAAATACGGCACGGCAAAGTGCATCATTTCTGCAAGGTTTGTCAGATTCAGTTCTCTACTGTAATTGGTATTTATATGTGTGAGGACATTTATAAGTTCTTCGTCAGGTTTAAAAGTGGAAACTTTCTTTTCCGGCACGGCAAAACCACAAAACAGTTCATACACCAGCTTGTAACACAGCGAGGTGTTCAGCAGAACCATGTTTTGCCTGCGCTCCAAATTATACAGCAGAATTTTGGCGAGCGTTTCTTTCAGAGGAAAAAACTTTCCGTCGTCGGCGTCTTCGCTTGTGCATACGCAGTCGAATATTCTCGGTGAGTTCGGCGGAACATAGGTCAAAAGTTCCGATTTGAACTGCACGGCAAGCAGAACGGCGGCGTCTGATTTCAGTCTGTGCGGCGTATTCATGTTTATCAGAATAAGCCCGCCCACGCCAAGGTTATAGCTCTGTGTGCCAACCATTACCTGTACGTTGCCTTCGGCTACATACAGCAGTTCAAGCGAGCGGTGCCAGTGCATGGGAACGTCTCCTATTTTATGTAGGAAGAATTTCATCGGCAGGTTGGCGGGGAAGTTAATCAGTTCGTGCCTGTATTCCATAATTTGACCTCTTTAATCGGGAATATATGTGTTAATTAAACAAAAAAATAATAAATATTACAAATTTAATTATATTGTAGTTAATATAAAGCATAAAGTCAACAAAATGAACAAAAAACAGATTAAAATTTTGCTGTTAAAAGGCTAAGAAATTCTCTTGTTTTCACGATAATAAATTTTTAAAATTAAGATAACAAAGCGGGAAATTGAAATATATTAAGTCGAGAATAAAGGGGGGGTACCGTGAGCGAAATTTTTCTTACAGTCAAAGGGCTGACTAAAAAGTTCGGCGATCACGTCGTCGTCAATAATGTCGATATGGATGTGCGGCTGGGCGAAATCCGCGGACTCATAGGTGAGAACGGAAGCGGTAAATCTACAATTTCTTCCATGATTGCCGGCATACATACCGTAACGGCAGGGGAAATGTATATAGGCGACCGTCGCTACAAACCTTCTTCGGTAAACGACGCGCGCGATAACAAAATCTGTATGATAGTGCAGGAGGTTGGTACGATAGCCGCCCTCAGCATTATGGACAATCTTTTCCTCGGCGATGAAAAATCTTTCTGCCGCGGACCTATAATCAACACGGCGAAGATGAAGGAGGAGGCCAAAAAGGCTCTTGCCCTCGTCGGGTTTGAAAACCTCGATCCTACCGCAAAGATGTCGAGTCTTTCGTTCGAGCATCGCAAGGTAATGGAAATAGCCCGTGCCCTGTATTATGACCCGCAGCTGTTTATAATCGACGAAACGACAACAGCCCTTTCTCAGGACGGGCGCGAGCTTATATATAAAATAATAAAGGATTTAAAGGAAAGGGGCCGTGCCGTTTTGTTTATTTCGCATGACTTGCCCGAACTTATGGCGGTGTGCGACAGCGTTACGGTTCTGCGCGACGGCAACCTTATCGCAAATATCCCCAAGGAAGAATTTTCAGAGGATAAACTTAAAGAAACGATGGTCGGCCGCAAAATCTCGGGTAATTTCTACCGCGCCGATTTCGACGGCTCGCATAAGGATACCGTCATGCTCCGCGCCGAAAATCTTACGTTAAAGAGCGGTGCTGTAAAGCACGTCAATCTTGAACTGCACGAGGGCGAAATACTCGGCGTTGGCGGTCTTTCCGATTCGGGCATGCACGAGCTCGGCAAGGCTTTGTTCGGGATGGAACAAATAGCCGAAGGTAAAGTTACGGCTCACTGCATACGCGCGCTGACTAAAAAGGAAAAGCGCAAGCTTCACTCCGTAAGGGCATACAACTATTTCCGCATGACGGGAGCGCGCTTAGGGAAACTTTTCAAAAAACGCACGCTTTCGGGCGGCGCGCTTAAACCCGGCGAAACCGATGAGGAAATTAAAGAACTCACTCACGAAGATATCAGGATATACCGCACGAAAAAGGCCCCCGAAGGGATCCAATTAAAAACTTTCGATTACCCGAAAGAGATGGAGGACAGGCAGATAAACTCCATACAGGACGCTTTTTCGTGTTCCGTGGGGTATATTGCCAAAAACCGCGACTTTGAAACATTGATTCTGCCGGAAAATATAAGGGACAATATCTGTATATCCGCCTATGACATGCTGTCGATATTCGGATTTATTCTTCCCGGACAAGAAAAAGATTTTACCGCAAGCCAGATAGATTTTCTTAGCATACGGTGTACGGGGCAGCAACAGTTTGTAAACGAGCTTTCGGGCGGCAACAAGCAGAAGGTTGCATTTGCAAAATGGATAGGCAACAATTCCAAAATACTCATCTTCGATTCGCCTACCCGCGGCGTAGACGTGGGCGTTAAGACGACGATGTACCAACTGCTGTACCTTCTCAAAGAAGAGGGATATGCCATTCTTATCATATCTGAAGAGATGCCCGAACTTATAGGCATGTGCGACAGGATTCTTGTCATGAAGGACGGCGCAATTTCAGGCGAATTTGACCGCAGTCCTGAGCTGAGGGATACCGAAATTATTAAATATATGATTTAAGGAGGGAAACCAGATGGCGTCAACGTCTTTCTCTGAAGGCATGAAAAACGTCATGAAAACCGTAAAAGATAACCGCTCGGTCGTCATCCGCTACGGCTCTTTTATAGTGGTAATCGTATTGTTCGCGGCGCTCACGGGCGGCAGGCTGTTCAATGATACGTCGGTTAAGGCGGTGCTGCGTAGCGCGCTGCCCCTGATTGTAATAGGCTGCGGCGCAGCGATGGTATATTCCTGCGGCGAATCCGATCTTGCCTGCGGCGGTGTAACGGGATTTGCGGCGGTGTTCGGAATAATGACCTATAATGCGTTAGATACAGCAGCTCCGGCATTAAAGGTACTCGCGGTATTCTGTGTCGCTATTGTGTTGGGTGTGGCGATATATGCCGCAATATACTATGCGTGCCGCTTTTTTAAGCTCAATTCAATGTTTGCCTCGCTGTCGTTCATGTTCTTTCTGCGCGGTATTTCAGCGATAATCGTAGATTCGTCGTTCAATGAAGTGACTTCGAACTATGATATAGCGATATTCGATACAGCGTTTTTTATTCCGACGTTTTATTCGGATTCTACGGTTCCGATAATAATTACGGTGTTAGTTGTCGTGTTCACCGGTATTATGCTCGGATATACCACAATAGGCAAACGTCACCGCTCCATTGCGGATAACACTCTTGCGTCCATGCAGTCAGGCACAAAAGTGCATAGCACCAAGCTTGTGTTTTATCTCATCGCCGGCGTATGCGTAGGTATAGGCGCAGTACTGTACATGGCTTATAATCCTACCCCCGGCGGCAGCGAAGGCGCCTCCAATTATGCAAAAGAATATATGATGGAAACGATGATTGCCATGATTTTGGGCGGCATGCCGGTATCGGGCGGAGCAAAGTCAAGGATATCTTCGGTGGTCGTTGGCGCGTTTACTCTTAAAATTTTGTATGTGGGACTCACCCTGTTTATACCCAGGTCGCCGCTCAGCGGCATAATCACCGCAGACGTTGCTTATGAACTGCTTGAAGGAATCATATTCCTTGGGTTGGTAATAGTAGTAATCCGTCAGCCTAAGTATATACGAACGCTGCCGGTTTAAAATATAAAAAATATATAAAAGGAGAAATGTAGATGAAGTTCCCAAAGAAAGCACTCGCCGCCATGATGGCGGCAACCGTGGCAATCGCCGGCGTCGGTTCGCTTGCCGGATGTGCCGATGAAACCAACAGCATAACCATCGGGGTTTACAACAATGCCGGGTGGTCGACAGAACAGGCAAACCTCATTCAGAATTATGCGGAATACCTCAACAAATACATCGTTGATGAGAATGGCGACCCGATATTCAACTTTGTATATTCGGCAACCACTACGCTTGCCGACGAGGTAAACTCTTTCATCGCCCAGGGTGTGGATGGAATTATTTTGCTGAACAGCTCCCCCACATCGGCGACGGAAGCCGTTTGCGCAGCAGACGGGGTGCCTTACATCAACATAAGTACCGATGTTGACGCAACACACGTGGGCAGCAATCCTTCAGAGTATTGTCTCGGCGGTGTAGATCCCTACTTTGGCGACACGCGCGAATACGGCAAAATGTGGCTGGATATAATACTTGAAGATATGGAGACCCGCGGGCTCGAATATGCTAAATGTTCGGGTATAATGTTCCCTCAAAGTCTGTCCGCCGTACATGACGAAATAGTGGCCGGCATGGAATACTATATAGAAACCGAGCCTGAAACATACGGCAACATATCTATGGGCGATTTCTATTATTGTGCGGCTACTCCCATAACCGATTATGTCCCTGCGCTTTTAACTCAGCTCGAAGCAGATATAAAGGATCCTTCTTCGGCTGCGTACGGCACTAATTATCTGCTCGGTTTTGCAAACGGCATGGGACAGATCGTTCCCACGCTCAGCTCTGCGTATTACGATTCTTCATCCGGTTATTACGGCGTGAAGATGCTCGCCATAGGCTATACGCCCAATACTAAGGACGCTCTTTCGGAATATGTCCTTACCGAGGCAGAAGTAGGTATCGAAGGATTTGTTGTCGGTCTTGTAAGAATATATAACTTCCTGCAGGGCGTTGAATATACCGACGCTGCAAACTATACCAATTCCGACGGCATTATAAATGTTCCCACTTCCTGGTACATAATCACCTTGGATAATTACGATGACTTTAATACCTATATTCTTGGCGGCGGCAGCTGGGATTTCGATACTTATCCCCCTGCAATCACAGCCGAAAATGTCCAGTCGCTGCTCGGCTGTACAAGACTTGCCGATATAGAAGCGTTTACCAACCGCACGCTTGCTGAAGTCGTGGCGGACAACAGCTGAATGTCTTTTTAAAAATCCGTTTAACCGCAGCCGCACGACAGCGTGCGGCTGCGGAGAAAAAGGAGAGGTACACATGAAAACCAAGGTTTTGAAATATGCCAAGGGGTACGGCATACCGTTTGCGGTGCCGGTAGTTACATACGGCGTAGTCGCGCTTGTCTGTCTGTTGGGTGGAGCGAGCTCGTTCTTCACGTCAACAATTATGAGCAATATGGTGTATAAGATATGTTATACCGCCATGCTCGGCATGGGCATAATGATTCCTCTGCTCTCCGGCAGGATGGATTTTACTTCCGGCGTGACGCCGACGCTTGCGTGCATTATTGCGATGCATTTTACATGGTCTACGATGGGTACGGTCAACGTGGCTTTTATAATGATATTCTCCGTCGTGTTTTCCGTCATTATCACCATGTTCAGTTACGGGATTAACATACTTGCCCGTATTCCGATGATGATAAGCTCGCTCGGCCTCGTAATGGTGTATGAAGCTATCTGCAATGCATTCGGTGGGATGAGGTTTTCTACTTACTTTTCGATAATCGACCCGTATTTTTCTGAAATCAAACAGATTTCAGCCTTTCCCACCAACGTCATAATAGCTGTCGCCGTTTTGATTGTCCTTTGGTTTTTGCTGTACAAAACCAAATACGGCAAGGATACTTTTTCCCTTGCGGCAGACCCCAGGCTGGCGGTCAACTCCGGCGTCAACCAGGTAAAAAATCTGTTGCTTACTTCTGTGATAGTAGGTATCGTTTATGGCATAGGCGGCGTGTGGTATGTGCTTTCTCCCACATTAGGCGACTCGTTTGCGGCACCCAGCGGAATGTCTTCTGTGTTTGTAACATTCGGGGCGCTCGCGGGCGTTCTCATCGGCCGATATCTGGCAAAGTTCAGCGGCAATATCGTGTGGGGCATTATCTGCGGGTCTATAACCATGATGATAATCAATGTGGCCATTACATGTTTCCGCAACGCGCCCACGTCGACAGACATAATCGTCAGCGGTACAGTTATAATCGTCTTCTCGGCTTATCAGGCAAACGAGGCGGCTGTAAGACTGTTCTTTTCCTCCGCAGCCAAAAAGATTGCCGGTTTATTCAGGCGAAAGGAAGCGAAACCCGATTCGGAAGACTGATTTAATTCAACAGGATGCTTTTTATGAACAAGGAATTACTAAGGCAAAAGCCTTTTTACTTAAACGACGATAAAATAAAATGGGTGGAAGATACGTTATCTTCGCTGTCGCCGGAAGATAAGGTCGGGCAGATATTCTGCATACATCTCCACGACGGCACAGATGAAGAGCTTGAGCGCAATCTCGGCGTAATGAACTTCGGAAGCTGTATGTTCCGCCCCATTCTCCGCTCTGACCAGGTGGCTGAATATATTGAAAAGGTCAATGCTTTGCTTCCCGTTCCGGCACTTTTTGCCGCCAACCTCGAAAGAGGTGGGGACGGGCTTATGAGCGACGGCACATATTTTGCCTCTGAAATGGAAGTTGCGGCAACGCGAAATTCGGAGATGGCAAAAAAACTTGGCGAAATATGCGGCACGGAGGCCAGCGCGGTAGGCGCCAATTGGGCGTTTGCGCCGATAATAGATATAGATAAAAATTTCCGCAATCCCATAACCAACACGCGCACATTCGGTTCCGATCCCGAAATAGTAGGGCAGTTCGGCGAGATTTATGTGCAAACCATTCAACAATATGGCGTTGCCGCGTGCATCAAGCATTTTCCCGGCGACGGCATGGACGAACGCGACCAACACCTTGTTACAAGTATTAACTCTTCGTCGGCAGAGGAGTGGGACGCAACTTACGGCAGAGTTTACAAAAGGTGTATAGAGGCAGGGGCGCTGAGCGTAATGGTCGGGCATATTATGCTGCCGGCTTACGAACGGGTTTTCTGCCCCGATATAAAAGACGAGGATATTATGCCCGGTAGCTTATCGCATAATATCATGAAAAAACTGTTGCGCGATAAGCTCGGTTTCAACGGGCTTATCGTAACGGACGCCACCACAATGGCCGGCTATACGCTTGCAATGCCGCGCAATAAGGCGGTACCCACATCCATACAGAACGGCGCCGATGTATTCCTGTTCAGCCGTAATTTTGAAGAAGATTACAAATATATGCTGGAAGGCGTAAAGTCGGGGCTTCTGTCACGGGAAAGGCTCGATGAAGCCGTAACAAGGGTACTCGCCATGAAAGCGGCGCTTGGGTTGGATAAGAACGTTTATGTTTCCGAGGGACGGCATTACGATACAGTGGGCAGCACCGAACATATTGAATGGAGCAGACAGTGTGCGGATGAAGCTATAACCCTTGTAAAGGCAGAAGACGGTGTTTTGCCTCTGAGTCCCGAAAAATATAAGCGAATACTGTTGTTTCCCGTCCAACCCAAGCCTGGCGGAGCCGGGCAGTATATTGTTACCGACGGGGTTATGGACGATATTATTGCAAGGTTGCGCGCGGAGGGCTTTTCCGTGCATAAGTACAGGCCCACAAAGGTGAGAGAGGGCGAGTTGCCGTCCTATAAAAAAATGATCGGGCGTTACGATCTGATGCTGTATATTGCAAACGTAAGAACCAAATCAAATCAAACTACTGTGCGCATAGAGTGGGCGCAGCCAATGGGGGCGAACTGCATGCACTACATGCACGATGTTCCCACAATATTCGTTTCTCTTGAAAATCCCTATCACTTGTTGGATGTTCCGCGCGTAAAAACTTACATAAACACATATTCTTCAAACAGCAGGTGCAGGGAAATGCTTATCGAAAAACTCATGGGCAGAAGTCCCTTCAGGGGAACAAATCCCGTAGATCCATTCTGCGGTATGTGGGATACAAAATTATAATTTACTGTTAAAGGAGCTTATTATGGATGAAATAAAAAGCCTTAAGGACATACGCGATTTGATGACGAAACTGAATACAGAGCGCATGAAGGACGAGGTCCTTCCCGACGGTATAGAGGCGCATTACGATATTGTATTTGACGGCCGTTCGCAAAAACCGTATGGCCTCCTCGATGTGTACAGACCCGAAAACGCGCAAGGCAAACTGCCTGTAATTATAGATATCCACGGCGGCGGTTTCTGTGCAAGTGAAAAGGACATAAATGAAAATTTTTGCCGCCACCTGGCGCTTATGGGATTTGTTGTGGTAAACATAAGTTATGATCTCCTGCCTTCGGTAACCGTAGATTATCAGCTCGAACAATGTATAAAGGCGTTTGCATGGACAAAAGATCACATAGGCGAATATGGCGGAGACGTCAACAATATTTTCATCACAGGCGATTCCGCGGGCGGATATCTTTGCTTCTATTCAACGGCAATAGCCTGCTCGCCTGAATTGCAGAAGCTTATGGATATTCCCGACCCCGGTATAGATATTCGGGCGATCGGCATTTCGTGCGGAAAATTCCATAACAGCGGCAGTTACGGCTCCGACGCGCTTACCGAAGAAGTAATGTTCGGCGGCGATTATAAGCAGAAAAAATTTCTCGAATACATAGGTTCGCCTGTAAAGACAATGCAAAATGTAAATATGCCTCCGCTGTGGTTTATGACTACAGAGCTCGACCTTATTCGCGATATGAACGAACTTTTCGCGAAGGAACTGAACGAAGCGGGGGTGCCGCACGAGTATGTGTATATCGAACAGCCTGAAGAGGGAAATCGGTTGGGGCATGTATTCAACGTCACTCATCCGCAGTGGAAGGAATCGAATGAAGTCAATCATAAGATGACACAATTTTTCGGTAAGCATATATGCAAGAATTGAAAGGGGTGATTTTCGATCTCGACGGCGTTCTGTGTCATACCGATATGTTCCATCTCTCCGCATGGCGCAAAGCTCTTGGAAAGTACGGTATAGCGATATCCGATTCAACGGGCAATAAGCTGCGCGGCGTCAGCCGTATGTCCAGCCTTGAAATTATTTTACAGGATGCGGGCGTGGATATGCCGCAGGAACGGAAAGAAGAAATATGCCGTGTTAAAAACGATATATATGTGGGGCAATTGAAAAATCTCGGTGCAAACGACCTTGCTTGCGATGCCGTCAGCACCCTGCTCGCTTTAAAGGAAAACGGCATAAAAATTGCAGTCGGTTCATCGAGCAAAAATACAAAGACGATACTTTCAGCACTCGGCATAGAGCATCTGTTCGATGCGGTTGTGGACGGCAATATGATAACCAAAAGCAAGCCCGACCCTGAAGTTTTCTTAAAGGCGGCGGAAGCTTTGGGGCTTCGCCCGAATCAATGCGCTGTTGTAGAGGACGCGGAGAGCGGTATACAGGCGGCAAAAGCCGGAGAGTTTTATGCGATAGCCATATCCGACGCTACGTCATCGCCGCTCGCCGACAAAAAAATCGGGTGTCTTGCGGATATCCTCGGGTAAATATTCATTGTTTCAGATATCATTATATTTTTCTCCATGCAGGCTGTGCGGATTTTTCCGTGCAGCCTTGTGTATAATAACGCTTTGAAAGCGGAGATTTTTTAGTGCAAAAGACGTTATTATTTCGCCTCTTAAATCGAAAAATGTCATTAAAAATTCAAGGCAGGAGTTTTTGTCTCCTGCCTTTTTAGATTTTATTTTAACTTTTTATAGTTCCAGACTGTCGGGGTTGAGCAAAAATTCACTTGCGCCTATCGTCAGAT
>CAZAIF010000036.1:0-12426 GCA_964485125.1 uncultured Oscillospiraceae bacterium
CTGATCTGGGGCGCCTTTTAAACCCACACATGAAACAAGGCAGATGTCCTCTCGGGCATCTGCCTTGTTTTGTCGCCTGCAAGCGATTCTGGGGATTCAAGAGTCCTCGTCCTCCAGCTTGCTGCCGCTGCCGCCCAGCCCCAGGTCGCTGTCCAGAAAGCCGCCCCGCCGGATGGCCTCTTTGCCGAAGCGGCCCCGGATGGAGCGCATGGCCCCCTCCAGCCGGTCCTGGCGCTGCCGCCGCTCTGTCTGCTCCGGGGCGGCGAACAGGCTGATCTGCTCCCCGTCCTCCTCCAGGGGCAGCAGCTGCTTGGCGGTCAGGGAGAGCAGCCGCACCGGCTTGCGGAGATCCCAGTGGGCTTTGGCCAGCGCCATGGCGGCCTCGGTGAGTTCCTGGGCCAGATAGAGTCCCCGCTGGGCGGTGACCTGCCGGGAGATGGTGTGGAACTGGGGGTCCTTGATCTGGATCTGTACCGTATGGCAGCACAGGCGGCGGCGGAGCATTCGCTCGGACACCGATTCGGCCAGGGCGGTGAAGCCCAGCCGCAGCTCCCGCTCGCCGGTCAGGTTGCGGCGGAAGGTGATGCTGTTGCCGATGCTCTTGACGGCCCGGGCCTCATGGTAGGGCCGCACCGGCTCGTGGTCCTCGCCGTTGGCGCACCGCCAGGCCGACTCCCCCCGGGCGCCAAATTTCCATCGCAGCAGTGCCGGGTCGGCCCGGGCCAGGTCTCCGATGGTGTGGATGCCCAGCTCCCGGAGCTGGGCGGCGAATTTGCCCCCCACATAGAGCAGATTGCCCGCAGGCATGGGCCAGATCAGCGTAGGCACTGCCCGGCGGGGGAAATAGGTGGTGGCGTCGGGCTTTTTGTAGTCGCTGCCCAGCTTGGCGAAGGTCTTGCAGAAGGACACCCCCACCGACACGGTGATCCCCAGCTCCTCCCGTACCCGGGTACGGATCTGGTCTGCTGCGGCCACCGGGTCGCCCCCCAGCAGGTGGAGGGAGCCGGTCAGGTCCAGATAGCTCTCGTCGATGCTGGCCGGCTCCACCAGGTCGGTGCAGTCCAGGAAGATCCGGTTCATGGCCGCCGAGATCCGGCTGTAGGTCTCCCGGTGGGGGGGCACCAGCACCAGGCCGGGGCATTTGCGCCGGGCCTGCCAGATGGGCTCGGCGGTTTGCACCCCCTTGGCCTTGGCCAGCTGGTTTTTGGCCAGGATGATGCCGTGGCGGCTCTCCGGGTCTCCGGCCACCGCCATGGGCACCTCCCGCAGCTCGGGCCGGTGGAGGCACTCGCATGAGGCGAAGAAGTTGTTGCCGTCCACGTGCAGGATGACCCGGTCCTTTTTTTCCTGTCCGCCCACGGCGCTCCCTCCCCTCCGGCACAGCGGCCGGTTCTGAGAACAGTTTAGGCACCCGGCCGGGAAAAGTCAAGGCCCCGGATGAGTTGAGGGAAGGGCTCGGGCGTGCTATAATGCAGTCAATAAAAAGTCCACCCGAAGGGCGGGCGGAGGAGGATGCGATATGGATCAGATGGAGCGGCTGGACCGGCAGTTTGCCTTTCTGCGGGAGATCGACCGGGAGAAGGAGATCACCCGCCAGAATTATCTGGCCTCGGGCAGCCGGCGGGAGGGGGACGCGGAGCACGCCTGGCATCTGGCGGTCATGGCGCTGCTGCTGGGGGAGTACGCCGAGGAGGAGGTCGACCTGCTCCGGGTGGTCTCCATGGTGCTCATCCACGATCTGGTGGAGATCGACGCCGGGGACACCTATGTCTATGATGCGGCCGGGGTGTCCACCCAGCGGGAGCGAGAGCTGGCGGCGGCGGATCGGATCTTCGCCCTGCTGCCCCAGGACCAGGGGGAAAAGATGCGGGCCCTCTGGGACGAGTTCGAGGCCCGGGAGACCCCGGAGGCCAAATTCGCCCGCACCCTGGACTGCATCCAGCCCACCATGCTCAACGACGCCTCCCAGGGCAAGAGCTGGCTGGAGCACGGCATCCGCCTCAGCCAGGTGCTCCGGCGCAACCAGCGCACCGGGGAGGGCTCCCAGCTGCTGTGGGACTACGCCCGCACCCATTTCGTGGAGCCCCACCGGGGAAAAGAGCTGGCCGAGGACTGAGGAAAAGACATGGGCCCTGCGCCCCCTTTTCGGGGGCGCAGAGCCCTTTTTTCCTGTTTTCTGTCCGGTTCAGCTCTCGTAGGGCCGCACCCGCAGGGTGGCCCCCAGGCTCTCGCAGATCTGCCGGGCCCGCTCCTGCTCCTCCGGGGCGGTCACCGGCTCCCCCACCACCGTCATCACCACATGGGGGACGTACCGAACGCAGGACCGGGTGAACTCCAGCATGGCCTCATAGGAGCCTGGGCCGAACTTGCTCCGGGTCAGGCGCAGATACTCCTCCGGGTCGGTGGCGTTCAGGCTGACCGACACGGTGTCGATGAGTCCCGCCAGCAGGGGGGCGGTGGGCTTCTGCCAGATCAGGTCGGACAGGCCGTTGGTGTTGATGCGCAGGGACAGCTCCGGGTGGCGGGCCTTCAGGTATTTGGCCACCTCCAGCAGGTCCTCCAGCCGCTCGGTGGGCTCTCCGTAGCCGCAGAAGACCACCTCCTGGCGGTTTTCCAGATCCCAGCCCTCCAGGCTGTCGCAGACCTCTTGGACGGTGGGCTCCCGCTCCAGCCAGAGGGGGTCGGAGCCGTAGACGCCGGGGCCATTCTGCCGCAGGCAGAAGGTGCAGGCGCAGGGACAGCGGTTGGTCATATTCACATAGATGCCCCGCTTGACGGGATAGGTGATGGTCATGGGAACGATGCCTCCAGTTGAATCGATCGCGCCGGGGCGCGGAACTTGCAAGCTCTATTTTACCCCATTTGTCCCTCCGGGGCAAGCCGCCGTTTCAGCCCCGCCCGGTCCAGAGCCCGGCCCAGTAGCAGATAGACCAGGCTGCTCAGGGCGGACTGGATCAGATATCCCGGGATGCCGGCGGCGGGGGCGGCGAAATTGCCGGTGACGGCGCACTCATAGAGGTAGTAGCCCGCCCCGCACAGCCCGGCGGCGGGGAGCAGGGCCCAGAGATTGCGTCGGCACAGAAAAGAGGGGGCCCGGCTGGTGAAGCAGAAGGCGGCGAGGGCCTTGATGACCAGGGTGGCGGGGGCCCAGATGGCGTAGCCGCTGAACAGGTCGGCCAGCCCCGCCCCCACCGCCCCCGCCGCCGCGGCGTAGGGGACGGGCAGCAGGGAGGCGGCCAGATAGAGGAAGCCGTCCCCGATGTGGGTATAGCCGTTGAAGCTGGGCACGTGGAGATAGGCGGTGAAGACATAGATGACGGCGGCGAGCACGGCGCTCTGGCACAGCCGCCGCAGCTGGATGGTGTGCATGGCGGATCCCTCCTGACGTCTGTGTCAACAGGATAGCGCCAAAAATCCCAAAACAAAATGCCCAATTTTCAAAAGATTGATGAGGTCAGAATACAGCCAGATGGAGAAAATAGCTTTCGTAAAGTAGATTGCTTGAATCTTCCCGAAAATATGGTATCATTTTAGACAGATTTAAGGAATTTGTGCAGGAAGATTTCAGATTTCCCATGACGTTCCTTTTGCTGGGCCTGCCGCCCCTGTCCATGCGTCCGGCGCCACTCTGCCGGATCTCGTGCCGTGTGGTCTCTGTCTTTTCCCGGCTTTTGCGTTGGCAAAGCCGTTTTTTTATGGATTTTTGCGGCCTCCGCCCCTGGGCGGGAACAATGCCGAAGAGGAGGATGTTCATTTGAATCAGGCGATCATCACATGGTATGGCCACTCCTGTTTCCAGGTGGAGCTGGCGGGCAGCAGCATCGTGCTGGACCCCTACTCCGTGGGCTCGGTCCCGGGGTTGCGGCTGCCGGATCTGAACGCGGATGACGTGCACGTCAGCCACGACCACACCGATCACAACGCCGCCCAGTGTGTGCTGTGCAGCGGCCGGGGACTGAATTTCACCCTGCGGGAAATGGCCGGGGATCACGACCACCACGACGGCGCCCACCGGGGCAAGAACAAGATCCTGGTGATCGAGGGCGAGGGACTGCGCATCGTCCACATGGGGGATCAGGGCCGCCTGCTCACCCAGGAGCAGATCGACGCCATCGGAAAGCCCGACCTGCTGATGCTGCCGGTGGGGGGCTATTTCACCATCGACGCCGCCGAGGCCCACCAGATCATGGACCAGCTCCAGCCCACGGTCACCGTGCCCATGCACTACCGGGACTGCTGGCGTGGCTTCCGCATGCTGGACACCCTGGACGCCTTCCTGCAAACCGACCTGCCGGTGGTCCGGGCCAAGGAGCGCCGCTTTGTGCTGACGGCAGACCTGCCCCGGCAGATCCTGCTGCCGGTGCTGGTGCAGTGAGGGGTTGAGATGGCCTACCGCAGCAAGCAGATGCTGATCGTCCGGCGGGATTTGAAGATGCGCAAGGGCAAGATCGCCGCCCAGGCCAGCCACGCCGCCGTGGAGGCGGTGCTCAAGGCCATCCTGAAGGAGGGCCGGACAGGCCAGCTCCGCTCATCCCCGGAGGGTTGTGTCTACCTGGAGGCCCCGGCGGGGGAGGAGAGCCCCCTGACCGACTGGTTCCGTTACGGCATGGCCAAGATCTGCGTCTATGTGGACTCGGAGGAGGAGCTGCTGGAGCTGGACCGGCGGGCCCGGGCGGCGGGGGTGACCACCGCCCTGATCCAGGACGCAGGGATGACGGAGTTCCACGGCCAGCCAACTTATACCGCCCTGGCCTTTGAGCCCCTGGCGGCGGAGCGGGCGGATCAGCTCACCGGGGGGCTGCCCCTCTATTGAATTACATCAGAAGAACCAATCAGACGGGCGTGCGGCCAAAAGCAGCGCGCCCGTCTTGCCGTCCCGGTTCAGTTGTTTTTGGCCCTGTGCTCCCGGTAGATGCGCACCAGCCCCTCCAGGATCAGCTCGCTGTCCACCGTGTCGATCAGGTCGGTGTGATCCGCCACCAAGCCGGCCAGCCCGCCGGTGGCCACCACCTTGATCGTCTCGTCGGGCTCGGCCATCTCCGCCTTGGTGCGGCGGATCAGGTACTCCATGCTGCCCACATAGCCGCCCACCACGCCGATCTGGATCTGGGCGACGGTGTCATAGCCCAGGGCGGTGGAGGGCAGGTCCAGCTCCACATGGGGGAGCATGGCGGCGTTCTGGGCCAGGGCGTCCATGCTGACCCGGATGCCCGGGCAGATGCTGCCCCCCACATAGATCCCCCGGGCGTCCACCGCGTCCACGGTGGTGGCGGTGCCGAAGTCCAGCACCAGCAGCGGGGCGCCGTACTTGGCCACGGCAGCCATGCAGGCTACGCTGCGGTCGGCGCCGTGGTCGTTGGTGGTGGCGCCGCCCAGATAGCCCAGGGTGGGGAGCACGTCCTCATTGACCACCAGGGGCCGGCACCCCAGGTAGTTCTGGATCGCCCGCTTCAGGGCGTGCATGATCCCGGGCACCACCGAGGCGATGATCACGTCCTCCACCTCTTCCGGCCGCCAGTGGAAGTGCTCCAGATACTCGCACAGGGTCAGCCCCAGCTCGTCGGAGGTCTGGCTCCCTTTTGTGGTAGTGCGGAAGGAGCCCAGCAGGGTCTCCCCGTCGAAAAAGCCGAATTCAATATTGGTGTTGCCCACATCGATGGCCAGCAGCATATTCAGTCCTCCTCCAAGGCTCGATATTTATCACTCCAGGGTGCGCACGCTGCACAGGGCGAGCCCCCGCTGGGCGGTGATCAGTCCATAGGTGTGTCCATAGCTCAGGCTGCCTGGGTTGAGCAGCTGGAGCCCGCCGTAGTCCTCATAGCGGGGGATGTGGGTGTGGCCGCACAGCAGCACGTCTGCTCCCTCCTGCCGGGCCCGGTTCACGGCGGCGGAGTAGCCCCCCTTCACCCCGAAGGTGTGGCCGTGGCAGAGCATGAATTTGACCCCGTCCAGGCTGACCAGCTTGACGTCAGGCAGGTCGGACATACCCCAGTCGCAGTTGCCGGGCACCTGGTAGAGAGGCAGGTCGGGAAAGGCGCAGGCCAGGTCCTCGGCGTCCCGCCAGCAGTCCCCCAGGTGAAAGACGGCGTCGGGCCGGTGGTCCTCGGCGGCCAGCACCATGGTCTGCCGGTCCCCGTGGGAGTCGGAAAAGATGAGGATTTTCATAGGGACCTCCTGAAAAAAGCGGTAAAACGCCCGCCGTCACATCCGCCCCGGCGGCGCATATACTGAAAATGATCCCAGAAAGGCGGTGAAGGTTATGGCAAAGGGGAACGAGCCCATGAATACCCCGGAAGCCCAGGCGCTGCTCCGGGACACGGCCCGGCTGCGGGAGGCGCTGTCCTCCCCGGAGGTGCGGCGGCTGGCGGAGCTGCTCAACGCCGGCAGCGGCGGCCTGCGCCAGGCGGCCCAGAGCGCCAAGGCGGGGGATACGGCCCAGCTGGAGCAGCTGATGCGGGGGCTGTCCTCCACCGAGGAGGGCGCCCGGCTGATCGCCCAGCTCCAGGGCAAGCTGGGGAAATGAGCGTTGAGAGGAGGGGAGCGGGATGAGTGAGTTTCAGGACAAATTAAACGCCATCCTTTCCTCTCCCGAGGCCATGGAACAGATCAGCGCCCTGGCCAGCAGCCTGGGGCAGGGTCAGAACCAGGAGCCGCCGGGCGGTCCGCCGGAGGAGGACAGTCCGCCGGCGCCCACAGAGCATCCGGCGGGGGAGGGGGCGGACGGCCTCTCCTCCCTGGGGTCTCTGCTGGGGGGGATCGACCCCAGCGTGTTCCAGAGGCTGATGCCCCTGGTGCGGGAGTACCAGTCCGGCCATGAGGAGAAGCAGGCGCTGCTTGACGCCCTGAAGCCCTTCCTGCGCCAGGAGAGCCAGGAGAAGGTGGATAAGGCCATCCGGATCACCCGGCTGTCCCGGGTGATCCGGGCCTCCATGGCCCTGTTCCGGGAGGACGGCCATGTATAACCGCTATATTCCCACCGGGGACTATGTGCCCGCCGGGGCGGAGGAGGGCCGGGAGGGCCGGGAGGGCCGGGGAGAAAAGCAGGGGGGCATCCTGAAGTCCCTGCTGGGGGGCGACTCCGGGGGCCTCAAGCTGGACGGCATTCTGAAGGCCCTCCATCTGGACCGGTTTGACAAGGGGGACATCCTGCTGATCCTGGTGCTGGTCTACCTCTTCCTGGAGAGCGATGACGAGGACTGGCTCATCGTGCTGGCCCTGGTGCTGTTGATGGGACTGTGACCGCCCTCCGAAGGGATACGGAGAGCGGTCACCTTTTGGCTCAAAGCTGTAAAAAGCCCACTTTCTTGTAGACCTTGCGCAGGGTCTTGTTGGCCACATAGCCGGCCTTCTCCGCCCCCTGGCGCAGCAGATTGGTCAGATAGGCCTTGTCGGCGATGAGCCGCTGGGCCTCCTCCCGGATGGGGCGGAGGGTCTCCACCACGGCCTCGCCCACCACGGGCTTGAAGGCGCCGTAGCCCTTGCCCTCGAACTCCGCCTCGATCTCCTGGTGGGTCTTGCCGGTGCAGGCGGAGTAGATGTTGATCAGGTTGGACACGCCGGGCTTGGCCGCCGGGTCGAAGCGGACGCAGCGCTCGGTGTCGCTGTCGGTGATGGCCCGTTTGAACTTGCGCATAATGTCCTCGGGCTTCTCCATGATAAACACGCAGCCCTCGGGCAAGGACTTGCTCATCTTGCTCTCCGGGGCGTTGAGGCTCATGATCCGTGCCCCCTCCTTGGGGATGTAGGGCTCAGGGAGCTTGAAC
The DNA here is from genome assembly GCA_964485125.1 of uncultured Oscillospiraceae bacterium. GTDB lineage: Bacteria > Bacillota > Clostridia > Oscillospirales > Oscillospiraceae > UMGS1766. Next base: position 7,764 of record CAZAIF010000036.1, read on the forward strand.
ACGTCGCCGTAGATGCCGTTGAAGCGCTTTGCGATGTCCCGGGTCAGCTCACAGTGCTGCTTCTGGTCCTCCCCCACCGGGATGTAGTCGGGCTGGTAGAGCAGGATGTCCGCCGCCATCAGGGCGGGGTAGGAGAACAGGCCGGCATTGATGTTGTCGGCGTGCTTGGCGGCCTTGTCCTTGAACTGGGTCATCCGGCTCAGCTCGCCGAACATGGTGTAGCAGTTCAGCACCCAGGCCAGCTGGGCGTGGGCGGGAACATGACTCTGGACGAAGAGGGTGTTCTTCTCCGGGTCCAGGCCGCAGGCGATGTAGATGGCCAGCTGCTCCAGGGTCCGGCGGCGCAGGTCGGCGGGGTTCTGGCGGACGGTGATGGTGTGCATATCGGCCATGAAATAATAGCAGTCAAACTGCTCCGAGCGCTCCGCCCAGGTCTTGATGGCCCCCAGGTAGTTCCCCAGGTGCAGCTCACCGCTGGGCTGGATGCCGGAGAGCATTGCTTTTTTCGGCGTGGTTTTCTTTTCCATAATGGGTTCCTCAACTTTCTGGGCCCGGGTTGCGGAAGGCCTGGGCGGTGAATTCATATGCTCCATCATAGCACAAGGCGGGATAAAGTGCAATTTTTTTCTCCCCCACGACGAGGCGGCGGCCCGGATCGGTGAAATCCGGGCCGCCGCCGTCCTGTCTGCCTGGGGGTGGCTCAACTCTCCATATGTCGCCCCAGAAAGCCGGCGATGGTCTGGGTCAGGGTGTATTCCGTCTCGCCGGTGGGGGCGTCGCCGGGTTTTTTGCCGATGACCACGCACCCCAGCACGTCTCCCTGGGCCAGGATAGGGGCGGCCACCGAGACCGAGAGGGAGTCGCTGCTGGTGACGATGGGGATGGGGGCGTCCTGGGAGCGCTGCTGGTACACCCCCCGGCCCATCATCACGTTCTCCAGGTCACTGGAGATCTGCTTGTCCCCGAACTCCCGCTTTGGGGCGCCGGACACCGCCAGCACCGTGTCCCGGTCGGTGACCAGGGCGGGGCGGCCAGTGGTCTTGTAGACGGTGTCGCAGATCTGGGCGGCGAAGTCGCTGATGCCCCCCATCAGGGAGTATTTGCGGAAGATGACCTCCCCGTCCCGATCGGTGTAGATCTCCAGCGGGTCACCGTCACTGATAACATTGGCATGGAACACCTTGTCCAGGTGCTTGTTTGCCCCCTGAACGATGGTGACCGATGAGATATGCCCCATGCCCTGCTTAAAATTTACGGCGCTCTCCAAAGTCCCCGAGCGGAGTATGGCATCCACATCTGATTGTAGATAAATCTCCAGGTGATCCTCGTAAACTTTGATCTGCCGGATGATCAGCTCCAGGTCGTTGCGCTCCAGGGTGTCCTTGCTGATGATGTCCTCAAACACCTCCATGGCGGTGCGGGCGGCTCGGTTGACCTGGATGATGGTGTTGCGCTTGTCTGAGAGCATATCAATCTGGTGACTGATGCCCTCGATCCTCTTCTGAAGGTCGGCCTCCAGCTCGTCGTAGGTCTCCTCCAACAGCTCCTCCTGCTCTGGGTGCTTCATCAGATCCCGGATACGCTGGCGTTTGGTCACCTTCAGTTCTTCCTGGAGGTCGGCCAGCACCTCGGCCAGGTGGTCGGCGCTCTGCTCCGTCTCCTCCACATCCTCCTGCTCCCGGGCCAAGTCCTCATTGAGCCGCTGGAGCATGGCAGAGGAGTGATCCATCACCTGCCGGACATAGCTCTTCAGCAACTCGTCCAGCTTGTCTGCCCGGATGTGGTGGGAGGTACATCCGGCCCGCCCCCGGCGATGGTAGGTGCCGCAGGTGTAGGCGCTTTTCATGTCCTTGCGGCTCATGGCAAACATGGGGCTGCCGCAGTCCCCGCACACCAGAAAGCCAGAGTACACATTGTCGTACTTTTTTACTCCTCGGTAGTTGGAAGTGGTGCGCTTTTCCCGCAGAGCCCGGGTGGTGGCAAAGGTGCGGTAGTCGATGATGGCCTGGTGGTGATTCTCAATGACGATATGCTCCCTCTCATCCTGACGCACATCCTTGCCGTTGATCTTCTTGCGGGTATATTTCCCCTGGCGCAGGGTGCCAATGTAGAAGTCGTTGTCCAGGATGCCCTGCACTGTCACCAGGGACCAACTCTGCTTCACTTCCCGATGGTACTCCGCCCCATCGGCCTCTTTCCTGGCTCGCTCATCCATGCGGGCGGTGGGGATGCCTCGGTCAGTGAGGTAGTTGGCAATCTTCTTATACCCCCATCCCTCCTCATTGTAGAGGCGAAAGATGGTGCGTACCACGTCCGCCTGGGTAGGAACAATCTCAAACTCCTGCCGGTTGTTGACGATGTAGCCATAGGGAGCGGCACAGATCCATTTACCGTCCGCCTGCCGCCTTTTGATGACGTTCTTTACCTTTTTGCTGGTGTCGGTGACGGGCATTTCGTTGATGAGGAATTGGAACTGGATTTTCAGCCAGTCATCGTCGTTGGGGAAGTCGATGCCGTCTCCAATGGAGATGATCCGTACCCCGGCATCTCGCAAGTCCTCCAGCTCTACCAGGCCCCGGCTGTTGCGGCGGGAGAAACGGGAGAAGTCCTTGACCACCAGGATGTCGTATTTGTGGCTCATCAGCCCCTTGCGCATGGCCTGGTAGCTCTCCCGCTGCTCGAAAGTATAGCCCGAGCGATCCCGGTCCTCGTAGAAGGTGAGGGTGCTGTTGGGAAATTTCTGTTTTACAAAGTCCTGGATGATGGCCTTCTGGTTTTCAATGGACACGTTATCCCGATCCAGCTCCTCATCCACCGAGATGCGGCAGTAGCCGGCAATGTCAAAGGTTTCGATCATGAATCTCCATCCCCTTTCAAATGCTGCTCCATAATGATAGCATCCAGATTGTAGTGATCCAAGGTGCGGCGAACCTTTCGTCTGCCCTCCTCTTGAACTGTTTCCATTTTGGAAACAGTTGCATCCCGGGTAAGTTCTTCCTCTTCGTAGATGTTTTGCAAGTGCTTGGAGATGGCAGGTACATTCACATCAAACAGTTCCGCCATTGCCTTTTGGGTCAGCCAGAAAGTCTCGTCTCGGAATACCACACTGACAAACTCCTTCTGGCCGCCGTTGTCATAGAGCAGGATTTCCCCCTGCTGCATGGGTTCTTGGTTCATGACATGCTCCTTCCAACAATATGGTTTATTTCAACCTTTCGTATTGTAGATAACATTGTATATTGATTCTTGAGAAATTGCAAGGGGAAAATAAAAAGCAGGAGGCTGCCCACAATTCGAGTAGGCCTTGTTTGAAAATAAGAAATGTGACCAATGGCGAGAAATTTTTTCGCCAGACATGGCGATTTGACGCCCCAATCCTTTGTGGATTGCAATGAAAATCAACGCTCTATGGCGGAAAAAGGCCCGGCATTTGAGCACGTTGACTTTTATCAAACAAGGGCTAGCAAATCACACACCCCACAGTTCTGCTCCATGGCAGTTGCCATAGCCAACACATTGTGTTCCGCATCCCCAGTGACAACGAGGACGGAAGTCAATCCTATCCTCATATACACACCTTCACGATGCATTCGATATGTCACATTTCTACGCCCTAGTATCTCAGCACATCCTGCTGGAGTTTAGTTTCTCTCCTGCACGCTACCAATAGGATTGGCTCTCTTCAGATCTAAGATTTATTGTGCATTGGAATTTTAGAAACCATAATGTGAAAACATTCGGGGGAGGCAGTGCGAACTGCCTCCCCCATGTCTCACTGTGTCATCGCCGGTTCCATTTGCATTTCCTTTTGCCTCTGCACCTCTTTCTCTGCTGACCGCCGACGGTTGTAGAGCAGGAGATCTCGGGTCTGCTTGTACAGGTTTTCCTCTCCCGACAGGAATACCGCCACCAAATACTTTTGTGCCTTGTACTGCTGGTAGATGGGTTTCAATGATTCCCGAAACGCTGGGGCATTCTTTTCCTCTCGGGTGAGCCACAGCTCTACTACTTTACTTTTTTCACGTACATTCACTTGCAATGGGCTATCATCTCCTATCCAATATTTTCCTCTGCTTGCCTGAAAAATATTCACATAGATGGTTCCCTTGTGGGTGTATCCTCATGATCATCCGCCTTGTGCCTCAAGGTAATTTTCTTTTCCTGTTGTTTGCGCCGGGCTTTTTGGTCGGTGTGAGAAGGCGTGGTGGCGGCATCCCTCACTGGAGCAGCAGACTGAGCTTGTTCCAGCCTCCGCCCCAAGCCCGCCAGCAGACTGCTTTCGATATTCGATATACAGCACAGCGTTTGTCAATTCCCGCTTGCTCCATCTACAATTTCGCATCCCCGTATATAATGGCGCGATCTCCGCCCACTGTTCATCTGTCAAATCGCTCGGTTATGGCTTGCGTTCCTTCTCTTTTTTCATATCCACACCGACATCCCCTGGCACAAGATTGAGGCGATAGCCCGCTGTATCATGCCGGACATCCTTGCTTTCTGCGAGAGCGAGGAAGGCCAGCGGGAATTTGCTGAATGGAAGAAGCAGCGGGAAGCGGAGGGACAGGAGGGCAAGGCAGAGTGAGAAGAAAAAGGGCGGGCGCACCGTGTCACGGTGCGCCCGCCCCAGCTTGTCGAAAAAGATCAATCTCGGCTGGGCATTTAC
>CAZAIF010000037.1:0-12417 GCA_964485125.1 uncultured Oscillospiraceae bacterium
ACCAGAAACCCGGTCTACCTATATGCGTAAACCGGGTTTCTCGACAGACTGAGCGCCCCCGCCGCAGGCGGGGGCGCTGTGCATGTTGAAAAGCTTCGGGAAAAGGCGTTTCACAGAATTCCGTCCTCCGCTGAGGACGGAACAAAGTCAAATCCAGTCATTTTCGGGGACATGCGCCTCGAAAATGACTCCGCTCGCGGCGGACAGGGCGACTTTTGCCCGGGCAATCGAGTCCTGTCCGCCGCGCCATCCCCTCTGACGAAAAAGGCGGCGCCTTTTTCGTCAGACCGAGCGTCCGGGTTTAACCTCCCCCAATTCAGGAGAGAATATAGGCAGGCGCCCTCACTCCCCGGCGGGGCGGCGGACCGCGTTGTCCTGGAAGCGGAACACCTTGGGGTGGTGGCGGGACTGGGTGTACTCAAACATCACCCCGTCGCTGTTGTACACCTGGTTGCTCACCACCGCCAGGCAGTTGCAGCCCTCCATATCCAGGTACTGCTCGTCCAGGGGGGTGGCCCGCTCCACGGTGATGGTGCGCTTGGCGGTGACAATGGCCATGTGGAGCTCCTGCTCCAGATAGCGGTAGATGGACCCCTCGGCGATGGCCGGGGACAGGCCGGGCATGCAGTCCCGGCGGAAGTAGTTGTGGTTGAAGATCCGGGGAACGCCGTCCACGTCGTGGACCCGCTGGAGGTAGAACAGCTCGGTCCCCTCCCGGAAGCCGGTAGCCCGGGCCAGGGCGGCGTCGGCGGTGCACAGGGAGAACTGCACCACCCGGGTGGCGCTGAAGCGCCCCATGCGCCGGCCCGACTCCTGGAAGGACTCGATCAGGCTCATGGTGTAGGAGGTGGCCTCGATGGGGTGATAGATGCTGCACACCCCCCAGCCCTGGCGGGTCTGGACATAGCCCTCCCGCACCAGCTCGCCGATGGCCCGGCGCACCGTATTCCGGGAGCAGCCGAACTCCCCGATCAGCGTGTGCTCCGAGGGCAGCAGATGGCCCACCGGATAGGTGCCGTCCTCCACCCGCCGCTTGAGCGCCTCGTAGATCTGCCGATATTTCTGCCGGGGCATCGCCGCCCCTCCCCTCTTGTTTAAATAAGCCGAGTTTACTCTGGTATGAGCATACCGCGTATCTAATGGAAAGTCAACGGCAAATCTGGGCCAGATGCACAAAAAATTGATTTCAGCTTCATTCATTTGGCTGATTGACTTGTTCAAACAAGAAGGATATGATATGGATTATAAGGAACCGGATGTGGATTGTGCACAAAAAATCCCCGCCGGAAGAGATGAGGAGGAACCTGCTGTATGGCAAAGTATCAGCAAGATGCCCGGGCGCTGCTGCAGTACATCGGCGGCAAGGAGAACATCCAGGCCGTCTCCCACTGCATGACCCGCATGCGCTTCGTGCTGCTGGACGAGGGCAAGGCCGACGTCAAGCAGATCGAGACCATCCCTGCGGTGAAGGGCACCTTCACCCAGGCGGGCCAGTTCCAGGTCATCATCGGCAACGACGTGGCCAACTTCTACAATGAGTTCACCGCCCTGGCCGGCATCGAGGGGGTCAGCAAGGACGCGGTGAAGGCCGCGGCCAAGACCAACCAGTCCCTGATCCAGCGGATCATGGGGGCCCTGGGGGAGATCTTCGCCCCCCTGATCCCCGCCCTGATCTGCGGCGGCCTGATCCTGGGCTTCCGCAACATCATCGGCGAGATCAACTTCTTCAACGACGGCGCCCAGAGCCTGGCCGACGTGTCCCAGTTCTGGGCGGGCACCTATAACTTCCTGTGGCTTATCGGCGAGGCGGTGTTCCACATGCTGCCGGTGGGCATCGTCTGGTCCATCACCAAGAAGATGGGCACCACCCAGATCCTGGGCATTATCCTGGGTCTGACCCTGGTCTCCCCCCAGCTGCTCAACGGCTTCTCGGTGGCCTCCACCCCCGCCGCGGACATCCCGGTGTGGGACTTCGGCTTCGCCCAGGTCCAAATGATCGGCTATCAGGGCCAGGTCATCGCCGCCATGATGGCGGGCTTCGTGCTGGTGGGGCTGGAGAAGTTCTTCAAAAAGCACTGCCCCGAGGTCATCAGCATGATCGTGGTTCCCTTCTGCTCCCTGGTGCCGGCGGTCATCATCGCCCACACCGTGGTGGGCCCCATCGGCTGGCGCATCGGCGACGCCATCGCCTCGGTGGTGTATATGGGCCTGACCTCCAACGTGCGCTGGCTCTTCGCCGCCCTGTTCGGCCTGTTCTACGCCCCCCTGGTCATGACCGGACTGCACCACATGACCAACGCCATCGACACCCAGCTGGTCAACTCCTATGACGGCACCATCCTCTGGCCCATGATCGCCCTGTCCAACATCGCCCAGGGTTCCGCCGTGCTGGCCATGAGCGTGCTCCAGCGCAAAAACGAGCGGGCCCAGCAGGTCAACATCCCCGCCTGCATCTCCTGCTACCTGGGGGTCACCGAGCCCGCCCTCTTCGGCGTCAACCTGAAGTACGGATATCCCCTGGTCTGCGGCATGATCGGCTCCGGCGCCGCCGCGGTGATCTCCATCGGCACCGGGGTGGAGGCCTATTCCATCGGCGTGGGCGGCCTGCCCGGCATCCTGTCCATCAAGCCCCAGTTCTGGGTCAGCTTCCTGATCGCCATGGCGGTGGCCATCGTGGTCCCCTTCGTGCTCACCCTGGCGGTGGGCGGCCGCAGGCTGTCCAAGGCCGACCGGGGCCTGGCCGGGGCCGGGGAGGATGACTCCAGCGCCCCCGCCCTGGAGTCCGCCGGGACCGATTCCGCCGCTCCCGCCGCCCCCGCCCAGGACGGGGTCATCCGCTCCCCCCTGGACGGCCGGGTGCTCCCCCTGGAGGAGATCCCGGACCAGGTGTTCTCCCAGGGCATCCTGGGGGAGGGGGTGGGCATCGAGCCCACCGGCGGGGTGGTCCGCTCCCCGGCGGAGGCCACCGTGTGCTCCGTCATCGAGGACAGCCGCCACGCCTGCGGCCTGCAGCTGGACAACGGCATCGAGCTGCTGATCCACGTGGGCATCGACACCGTGGACATGGGGGGCGACGGCTTTGCGCTCCACGTCCAGACCGGGGACCGGGTCCACCCGGGGGATCCGCTGATCTCCTTCGACGCGGACAAGATCCGCGCCGCCGGCCACCCCACCGTCACCGCCTTCATCGTCACCGACGACGCGGGCAGGTCCCTGTCCTTCTCCTCGGGGATGGAGGCCGTGGCAGCCCAGACCCCGGTGATCTCCTATCAGTGAGGTGCTCCCCATGCAGGATTTCAAAAAGAGCGTCGTCTATCAGATCTACCCCAAGTCCTTCCTGGACACCAACGGGGACGGCTTCGGCGAGCTGCGGGGGGTCACCTGCAAGCTGGACTACCTGAAGGAGCTGGGGGTGGACTGCCTCTGGCTGACCCCCTTCTTCCCCTCCCCCCAGAACGACAACGGCTATGACGTGGCCGACTACCGGGACATCGACCCCCGCTACGGCACCATGGCCGACTTCGAGGAGCTCTCCCGCCAGGCCGCCCGCCGGGGCATCGGGCTGATGCTGGACATGGTGTTCAACCACACCTCCACCCACCACGCCTGGTTCCGGCGGGCCCTGGCCGGGGACGAGACCTACAAGAACTACTATATCTTCCGCAAGGGCAAGCCCGGCGGCGGCCCCCCCACCAACTGGGAGAGCAAGTTCGGCGGCTCCGCCTGGGAGTATGTGCCCCGGTTCGACGAGTACTACCTCCACCTGTTCGACAAGACCCAGGCCGACCTGAACTGGGATAACCCCCAGGTGCGCCGGGAGCTCCAGGACATCCTGCGCTTCTGGCTGGACAAGGGGGTGAACGGCTTCCGCTTCGACGTGATCAACCTGGTCAGCAAGGGGGAGTTCCTGGACGACGGTCAGGGGGACGGCCGGCGCTTCTACACCGACGGCCCCCGCATTCACGAGTACCTGCGGGAGATGAACCGGGAGACCTTCGGCCGGCGCCAGGGCATCGTCACCGTGGGGGAGATGTCCTCCACCACCATGGAGCACTGCTTCTCCTACGCCGGGGCCCACACCGGGGAGCTGAACATGGTGTTCTCCTTCCACCACCTGAAGGTGGACTTCATGGGCAACGAGAAATGGGTGCTGGTGCCCGCCGACTTCGCCAGGCTCAAGCACATCCTGTTCTCCTGGCAGACCGGCATGGCCGCCCACGACGCCTGGAACGCGGTGTTCTGGTGCAACCACGACCAGCCCCGGGCGGTCTCCCGCTTCGGGGACGAGGGGGAATACTGGAAGCAGTCGGCCAAGATGCTGGCCAATGTGATCCACTGTATGCGGGGCACCCCCTATATCTACCAGGGGGAGGAGCTGGGCATGACCAACGCCGGCTTCACCCGGCTGGACCAGTACCGGGACGTGGAGAGCCTGAACCACTTCCGGATCCTCCGGGACAAGGGGATGAGCGAGGAGAGCGCCTACAACATCCTGAAGGTCCACTCCCGGGACAACGCCCGCACCCCCATGCAGTGGGACGGGGGGGAGAACGCCGGCTTCACCGCCGGCACCCCCTGGATCGGCGTCAGCCCCAACCACACCCGGATCAACGCCGCCCAGCAGCTGGCCGACCCGGACTCCATCTTCCGCCACTACCAGGCCCTGGTGGCCCTGCGCAAGGAGTATGACGTGATCGCCTACGGCGACTTCACCCCCCTGGACGAGGGACACCCCTCGGTGCTGGCCTACCGGCGGCGCCGGCAGGGGGAGGAGCTGTACTGCATCAGCAACTTCTACCCCAAGCCCTGCCGCTGGACCTGCCCGGAGGGGCTGGAGGGCTGCCGGGTGCTGCTGGCCAACTACCCGGACCCCAGGCCGGGCCAGACCATGGAGCTGCGGCCCTACGAGTCCATGGTGCTGCTGCGCCGCCGGGGCTGAGGGACAAGGTTTCCGCGCCGGCCCCGCCCTGCCGGGCCTTCCGGCGGGGCGGGGCTGTAATACAATGACGTCATCCATTCTTTGAAAAGGAGAGAACCAGTTATGAAACAGTTTGCCTACACCATCACCGACCCCATCGGCATCCACGCCCGGCCCGCCGGCCTGCTGGTCAAGGAGGCCAGGCGCTTCCAGAGCGCCATCACCATCGAAAAGGACGGCAAGTCCGCCGGCGCCACCAAGCTGATGGCCCTGATGGGCCTGGGGGTCAGGGGGGGCGACACCGTCACCGTCACCGTAGAGGGGGCCGACGAGGCCGATGCCGCCGGGGCCATCCGGGCATTCCTGTCCGCCAACCTGTAAGGGGCCGGGGAAAAGAGAAAGGGGCGTGAACCACTTGAAAGTCGCCACCGGAAAATCCATCCTGAACGGCATCGCCATCGGCAGGATCCGCCTGTACCGCAAGCAGGCCCTGCAGGTGGCCGCCGTCTCTGCCCTGACCCCCCAGGAGGAGCTGGCCCGCTTTGAGGCCGCCCGGCGGGAGGCCCAGACCCAGCTGGCCCAGCTCTACGACACCGCCCTGGCCGAGGTGGGGGAGGACAACGCCGCCATCTTCGAGATCCACTCCATGATGCTGGAGGACGAGGACTATCTGGACGCGGTCAAAAGGATCATCGAGACCCAGGGGGCCACGGCGGAGCACGCCGCCAGCGTCACCGGGGACAACTTCGCCCACACCTTCGCCGCCATGGACGACGCCTATATGCAGGCCCGGGCCACTGACATCCGGGACATCACCCACCGGCTGCTGAACATCCTGACCGGCGCCGGGGAAGGCCCCGGCTGGGACGAGCCCTTCATCCTCATGGCCGACGACCTGACCCCCAGCGAGACGGTGCAGCTGGACAAGAGCAAGCTGCTGGGCTTCGTCACCCGCCACGGCTCCACCAACAGCCACACCGCCATCCTGGCCCGGACCATGGGCATCCCCGCCCTGGTGGGGGTGGACATCGACGAGGGCTGGGACGGCCGCACGGCCGTGCTGGACGGCTGTAACCGCTGCCTGTATATAGACCCGGCCCCGGACCTGCTGGCCTCCATGGAGGCCAAGCGCCGCGCCGGCGCCGAGCAGGCCGCCCTGCTCCTGGGGCTGAAGAAAAAGCCCAACGTCACCCTGGACGGCCGGGAGATCCAGGTGTATGCCAACATCGGCAGCGACGCCGACGTGGGCCTGGCCCTCCAGAACGACGCCGGGGGCATCGGCCTGTTCCGCACCGAGTTCATCTACCTGCACAGCGGCACCTACCCCACCGAGGAGGAGCAGTTCGCCATCTACAGGCGGGTGGTGGAGACCATGGCGGGCCGGAAGGTCATCATCCGCACCCTGGACATCGGCGCCGACAAGCAGGCCGGCTACTTCCAGCTGGACAGGGAGGAGAACCCCGCCCTGGGCTTCCGGGCCATCCGCATCTGCCTGACCCGCCGGGACATCTTCAAGGCCCAGCTGCGGGCCATCCTGCGGGCGGCCGCCTTCGGGCCGGTGTCTATCATGTTCCCCATGATCATCTCCGTCCGGGAGGTCCGGGACTCCAAGGAGGTGCTGGCCGAGTGCCGCGCCGAGCTGGAGGCCCAGGGCATCGCCGCCGGGGAGGTGGAGCTGGGCATCATGGTGGAGACCCCCGCCGCCGTCATGCTGGCCGAGGAGCTGGCCCAGGAGGTCTCCTTCTTCTCCCTGGGCACCAACGACCTGACCCAGTACACCCTGGCCATCGACCGCCAGAATCCCAAGCTGGACGCCTTCTACGACCCCCACAGCCCGGCGGTGCTCCGCATGATCCGCCACACCGTGGAGGCCGGCCACCGGCACGGCTGCTGGGTGGGCATCTGCGGCGAGCTGGGGGCCGATCTCTCCCTCACCGAGACCTTCCTGCGGATGGGGGTGGACGAGCTGTCCGTCGCCCCCTCCGCCATCCTGCCCCTGCGGAAAAAGATCCGCTCCCTGGACCTCAGCCGCTCCAAGCCCGGGCAGGGGGAGTAAATGGGGGAAATGCCGCCCCCACAAAACGGGGCTGTCATGGGCGTAACCCTCTCTTTTCCCACAAAAAGGGCCTGCTGCAGTATGCAGCAGACCCCAGCGTGTCGAACTTGTTCGACACGCGGCGAGGCCCTGCCCCCTCTCGGGGGCAGGGCCTCGCTGTCTGATTTGGATGTGAACTGAGTCGGCTCAGTCCTCCCGGCGCTTCCCGCGCCCGTACAGGGCCAGGGCGTAAGGCAGGGATCTCCCGCTCCTGGCTGCCGGTGCGGCGCCACCCGCCGCGCTCCCGCTCCGGCGGGGTCAGCCCCAGGTCAGGGCGCAGCTGCCCCAGGTCAGGCCGGCGCCGAAGCCGGCCAGCATCAGGGTGGCCCCCGGGGGAATCAGCCCCGCCCGGTTGGTCTCGTCCAGCAGGATGGGGATGCTGGCCGCCGAGGTGTTGCCGCAGTGCTCGATGTTGTGGGGGAAGCGCTCCTCGGGCACCTGGAGGCGCCGGGCGATCTGCCGGTTGATCCGGGCGTTGGCCTGGTGCAGGAAGTACAGGTCCACGTCCAGCGGGGCCAGCCCCGCCGCCGCCAGGGTGGCGCGGATGCTCTGGGGCACTGTCCGCACCGCGAACTGAAAGACCTCCGGCCCCTTCATATGCAGGTGGTCCAGCTCCCCGGTGCCGGGCAGGAAGGGGTTGCGGATCTCCCGGCTTTTGACCGACAGGGCGTCCTTGCCCCCGCCGTCGCTGCCCTGGGTGATGGCGATGACCCCCCGCTCCGACGCCCGGGTCACCACCGCCCCGGCCCCGTCCCCGAACAGGATGCAGCTGGAGCGGTCGGTCCAGTCCACGAACCGGGACAGGGTCTCCACCCCGATGATCAGCGCCGTGGAGAAGGCGCCGGTCTGGGCGTAGGCGTCCGCCATGCCCAGGGCGAAAACAAAGCCGGAACAGGCGGCGTTCACATCCAGGGCCACCGCGTTGACCGCCCCCACGGCCTGCTGGACGCAGCAGGCCGTGCTGGGCACCAGGGTATCCGAGGAACAGGTGGCCACCAGGATCAGGTCGATCTCCTCCGCCCCAACCCCGGCGTTCTCCATGGCCCGGCGGGCCGCCTGGGCCGCCATGGTCAGGGTGCTTTCCCCCTCCGAGGCGATGTGCCGCCGGCGGATGCCGGTGCGGGTCTGGATCCATTCGTCACTGGTGTCCACCAGGGTGGAGAGCAGCTCGTTGCCGGCCGCCCGTACCGGCAGGCAGCTGCCGGTGCCGATGATCCGTGCCCGCATCAGGCCCGCCCTCTGGGGGCCGCCGGGGCCGGCCACAGGTTTGATATGACACACTCGTTTTTCATAGGGCAAAAATCCTTTCTGTCTTTGGCGGATATGCTTCCGCCCCGCCGGCGGACCCCCACGGGCCCCGGGGCGGACGGGGGGGGAGGCGGCGCGCCGTTCCATGCGGCCGCTCCATTCAGCTTATCAGGAAGCTGTTCCCCCCTGTTTACGTTCTGTTTGGGAATTGTTAACTTCAAGGCCGCACCCCCTCCCCGGCCCGTCAGGCCGCAAGGGCATACAGCAACATCACCATTATAATACGCCCCGGGCCCCGCTGCATAGGGGGTATTTTCACAAAAGTGGAGGCGCCGCCGCGGGCTTCTTTTCCGGATTCAAACAAGCCTGCCGGCCTGCCCCGCCGCTCTGCCGTTTCACGTTTCCGCCCTTCCGCCCCCCCCCTCACGGGCGTTCCCCGCTCCCCCGCCCCCGTGCCGTGCTTTTCCTTCTTCCCCGCCCGTCCAGGCTGGGCGGGAGAAAAAAACGTCCCGGCGGCCTTTTCCCCAGGAAACGACGGTTTGCGCGGGACAGGCCGGGGTATCATAGAGGCAGGCAATGAGATTTTGGAAACGGAGGTCGGTATCATGCCGAGACCCAAGGGAAGCCGGAACAAAAAGACCTGGACAAAGGCCATGGGCGCCGAGGAGATCGCCGCGGCCCGAGCGTCGGTGGAGCAGGAGATGGCGGCGCTCAGCGCCGAGATCGGGGAGCTGAGCCAGTCCCTCAAGGCCAGGCGGGCCGCCCTCCAGGCGCTGAAGCGGAAGGAGAAGGCGCTGGAGGAGCGGCAGGCCCAGGCCGACGCCCAGTGCGCCCGGCAGCAGCGGGAGGCCGAGGCCCAGCAGGTGGCCGCCGCCTTCCTGGACAGCGGCAAGACGCTGGAGGAGGCCCTCCGGGCGCTGGTCTGACTGCCCTGGAGGAGCACCCCGGCGGCGGAGAGAAAGGGGCGGCCCGGCCGTCTCCCGCCGGCGAAGGGGGGCGGACCGCACCAAACACAACAGAGCGCCCGCAGTCTCCAGCCGGGAGACTGCGGGCGCTTTGTTATATGCGTTCTGTGATCCCATGGGGCCTAGGGCTTTCCCTCACGCCTCCGGGGGCCCGTCCTTCGGTTCGTCCTCCGTCGGGGGGCGCTCATCCAGGGCGGATCGGTCCTCCGCGCTGAGATACTTGGCGAAGATCCGCTCCAGGAACAGGGAGGACAGCAGGGCGCACAGCACCGGGGCGAAGAACACCGGCCACCACAGCTGCACCCCGAAGGACACCATCTGCACCGTCAGCAGCACGATGACCACCGTGGAGGGCAGGTGGCGCAGGGAGAGCACCAGGGCGTTGCGGAACAGCCCGCCCAGCCCCATCTCAAACCGGCCCATCAGGGGGAACAGATAGCAGAACATCCCCACCGGCACCAGCAGCACCACATAGTAGGCCATGTACATCACCGTACCCATGCCGGCCCCCGCGTTGGCATACATGATCAGATAGCCGTAGATCAGCAGCGCCATCACCGGCAGGAAGATCAGGGTGGCCGGAATGCCCTGGCGCAGGTTCTGGACGAAGGAGCGCCAGTACATGCCGAAGGCCCCGTCCCCCTTGTGGCGGAAGATCCGCACGGCGGTATAGTACAGGGCGGCGGTGGCCGGGCCGATGGTGACGATGGGCAGGCACAGCGCCGCCCAGAACAGGCTCAGCCCCGCAAAGTCCACCCCGCGGCTGATCAGCCGCCAGAACAGGTTTTCCGGGTCAAACACTTGCCGGAACATCAGCGCACCGCCCCTTCCAAATCAACCAGATGATCAAAAGCAATCCCTTTTGTCGAAAAACGCGTCCCGCCGTTTCCCACAGGCGGCCGCCGTCACAGATGCTTCTCCGCCAGGGCCTCGGCGATCCGCTCCTGGCAGAGGCGGGCCCCCTCCATGTCCCGGCGGATGAACTCGTTGTAGAGCACGTCCACCACATAGAGCTGGGCCATCTTGGCGGGCACGCTGCTGAGCTGGAGGGGCCCCTCGTTGGAGCCGCACTGGAGCACCACGTCGGCCTGGGCCGCCCCGGGGGACTTGGAGAACCGGGTGATCAGGATGGTCCTGGCCCCCCGCTTCCGGGCCAGCCCCATCAGATCCACGATGTCCTTGGTGGAGCCGGAGTAGGAGAAGAAGAGGATGGCGTCCCGGGGGGTGAGCAGGGCGGTGGTGGAGGCCTGGAGGTGGGAGTCCTCTACAAAGAAGAAGTGGGGGGAGACGGTGGAGAACAGGTGGGCGGCGGCGTGGGCTATAATCATGGAGCCTCCCTGGCCCATGCAGAACACATGCTCCGCCCCCCGGAGCAGGTCCACCGCCCGCTCCACCACCTCGGGCCGGATCAGGGCCATGCTCTGGCCGATGGCGGCCACCTGGGCGGTGTACAGCTTGCGGCACAGCTCGGAAATGCTGTCCTGGGGGTCCAGCTCCTCCTCCTGCCCCTCCAGGGCGGGTACCTGCGAGCCAGGCTCCTGGGCGGTGGCCTTGGCCAGGGCCAGCTTGAAGGAGTTATAGCCCCTCAGCTTGAGCCGGCGGCAGAACCGGGACACGGTGGCCTCGGCCACCCCGCACTCCTCCGCCAGCTCGGAGATGGACATATACTGCACGGCGGTCTTGTGGCTGAGCACATAGTCCGCCACCTTCTTTTCCGCTGCGGTAAAATGGTAGTAGCCGTTGCTGATGAGGGCGAAGATGTTCTCGCCCTGGGGCTGATCCGTCATGGGGAACCTCCTTGTTCCGTTCCTGGCCCGGGCGGGGGGGCGCCCCGCCCGGCCATAAGGGATTTACGCGGTAAAGCTCAGAGGCTGGCCTTGGCCTCCACCTGATCCATCATCTTGTCCACCATAATCAGGCTGCGGGGCACGTGGAAGGGCCCCTTGAAGGTGCTGCCCTTGCAGGGGGGCATGGTGGGCAGGCCGTCCCGGCGGAGATAGCCGTACCACTCGCCATGCTCCGGGTCGGCAAAGTGGGCCTTGGCGTAGCCGGCAGTGCGGTAGAACCAGTCCAGGAACCGCTCGTCCCCGGTGTCCCGGTAGAACATCATGGAGGCGATCAGGATCTCGTTGTGGGGCCACCACAGCTTCATGTCGTGCTCATAGGCCTCGGGGGGGCAGCCCATGCAGTCGATGAAGTAGAGCAGTCCGCCGTACTCCTGGTCCCAGCCCGCCTCGATGGCGTTGAAGAAGATGGTCTGGGCGGTCCGGCTCAGGCCGGCGTCCCCGGTCAGGTTGGCCTGCTCCTCCATGAACCAGCTGCCCTCGATGTCGTGGCCCGGGTTGACCACCCGGCCGGCGGTGGTGTCGGTCTGGAGGGAGCCGTCCGCCCCCACCGTCTCCAGCACGCACTTGAGCTCGGGCTTGTAGTGGTACTTCAGGATCTCCTCCACGCACTCCGCCGCCCGGCGGTCGTAGAGCTCCTTCCGCTCCGGGTCGCAGCGGCGCATGATGTTGGTCACGTTCAGGTAGATCATCGGGTCGCCGAAGGCCCGGCTCCGGCGGGTCTCGGGGATGGTCTTGGGGCCCAGGCCGGTGGGGTCCTGGATCAGGCCGTGGTTCAGGTTGTAGACCATCTCATAGGCCCGGCGGGCCCGCTCGATGCGCACCTGCTCCCCGGTCAGGGCGTAATACTCGGCGTTGGCCATGGTGTAGAAGTTCTCCGAGTGGCAGTAGCGGCGCTGGCGCAGGGGCTTGCCGTCCCCGGTGACGGTGAAGTACAGCCGCCCGCCGGCAGAATGGTTGACGCAGTGCTCCTCCAGGAAGTCCAGGCAGCTGCGGCTGGCCTCCAGCCACTCGGGCCGCTTGCCGTAGTTGGCGCACAGGAAGGCGAAGATCCAGCCGCACCGGCCCTGCATCCACACGCTCTTGTCGGTGGAGTAGATCTTCCCCGTCCGGTCCAGGCAGGTGTACACCCCCCCGTGCTCCCGGTCCATGCCATACTTCAGCCAGAAGTCCACGCTGCTCTTCAGCTCGTCCTTCACCCACTGGTGTACCGCCTGAAATTTTTCCTTGTCCATTTCCGACCCATCCTTTCCAATTTGAGATTGAATCAGGTATGCAGGCTTCTCTGAGCCCATTTTACCATCTCTGAAAATGTTTTTCAATCGCCCGGGGCAACTTCCCCGGCCC
>CAZAIF010000038.1:0-12416 GCA_964485125.1 uncultured Oscillospiraceae bacterium
GGGCGGCCTGTCTTTTTTCCGTTCACGGCATGAGATTCCCGGAGGAGGGCTCAGAAAACCGGGCGCTTTTCGCTACTGCACCGCCCTGCTCATCCAATTATTTAAAAAAGCCAGCTGTTCATCCGTGTGAAACCAATGCTCGCCGTGCGCCATGACGGTCAATTTCACATCATGGCTGTCCGCGAATCTGTCCACAGTCTCCCGGGCTGTAAGGTTGTCCCCCTCGGCATACAGGATTTCCGTGGGCACGTTCCATACGATGGGATGCGCCCTGGCAAAACACAGGTACTGCCATGACAGGGGCTCTCCAAAGTCAGTGGGGATCTCCTTTCTCTCCCTCAACTCCCCTTCCGATACCCCCGCCCAGTCCATCATGTCCAGGATAAGCCGCTCCATATCCAGGATGGGAGATATGAAGAGCGCTTTCGCAATGGCACAGCGCTGTAATGTGTGCATGGCAAAATAGGCCCCTATACTGTTGGCGAGGACATAAATCCGGCGGTATTGTCTGCGCGCCTCATCATAGGCCAATTTGATCTGATGCTGCGCGACCCAGGGGAGAAATGCACCATAATCGATTCCGATCATCTCAAAACCGGGGCAATTCCGCCTGTAGTGCTCCGCCTCAAGCGGGCTTCCGCCTTTTCCGTGAAGGTACAAAATTGCCTGATCCATTGAAATCACCTCAACATTCTCTGATCGCGCCATTTTCCAAGGCACAGGCGGCCCCATACAGGAGAAGGCCACCGGCCCATGCCGGCGGCCTTTGTTGTCAATTTACAGGACAATCAGTTCCTTGGGGGAGCCGGTCAGGTCGATGTTGCCGTCCTCGGTGAGCACGATCACGTCCTCGATGCGCACGCCGAAGCGGCCCGGGAGATAGATACCCGGCTCGGCGGAGACGGTGCAGTGGAGGGGCATGGGCTCCTTATTGGCAGGGCGGGCTCCCGGATCCTCGTGGATCTCCAGGCCCAGGGAGTGGCCGAAGCCGTGGCCGAAGTACTCCCCGTAGCCGGCAGCCCGGATCACGTCGTGAGCGGCGTTGTGGATGTCACAGCCCGGGACGCCGGCCTTGGCCACGGCGATGCCCGCCTTCTGGGCCTCCAGCACGGTATAATAGACCTTCTCCATCTCCTCGGTGGGCGCGCCCACACAGATGGTCCGGGTCATGTCGGAGCAGTAGCCCTCCACCATGCAGCCGTAGTCCATGGTGACGAACTCCCCCTGGCCGATCTTCCGATCAGTGGGGATGGCGTGGGGCATGCTGCCGTTGGGGCCGGAGGCCACGATGGGGTCGAAGGAGTTTTTCCGGGCGCCGAAGGACATCATCAGATAGGTCAGCCGGGCGGCGATCTCATTCTCGGTGACGCCGGGTTTGATGAAGTTCAAAATCTCCGTGAAGGCCTTGTCGGTGCACGCCTGGGCCCGGCGCATATAGCCCAGCTCCTCCTCGTCCTTCTGGGCCCGCAGGTCGGTGAGCAGCTTCTGGGCCCCCACCAGCTCCACCTCCCGGGGCAGGGCGGAGCGGATGCGGTTGTAGTCGGCCAGGCTCAGATAGCCCTCCTCGATGCCCAGGGTGCGGATGCCCTCGGCCTTGACGTGCTCCGCGGTCAGATCCAGGTGGCTCTTCCCCGCCCCGATCATGGTCATCTCCACCCCCTCGATGGCGGCGGCCGCCTCGATGTAGCGGCTGTCGGTGGAGTAATAGTTCTTGCCCGGGGTGACCAGCACATAGCCCTCCCCGTGGAAGCCGGTGGCGTAATACTCGCCGCTCTCGCTGGTGATCAGCAGGGCGTCCAGTTTGTAGTCGGCCAGCTTGGCCGCGATCTGTTTGAGATGGTTCATTTTGCTTTGACCTCCTGTGTATATCGTGCTTTCATCTCCAGAGCGTCCTCGCTCTGGGTGCCTGCGGACTCGCAGATAAAGGTGGGGCTCCAGCCCCGGCGGGCCACCGCGGCGGCCAGCGGGGCAAAGTCCGGCCCCCAGCCCCCGTCCCGGAAACAGAGGTGGCGGTACTCGCCCCCCTTGGGGGTGAACTCGATGTGGGAGAAATGGCTGTGGAAGCGGCTGGCCCGGTCCGCCCCCAGCACCTGCTCCGTCCGCTCCAGGATGTGCTCCATGGCCTCCGCCCCGTCCAGCGCCCCCAGGGTGCGGGCGTAGAGGTGGCCGAAGTCGATACAGGGCACCAGGCGCTCGTCCAGGGTGCACAGCTCCAGCACCTCCTCCAGATCCCCCAGCTGGTTGATCTTGCCCATGGTCTCCGGGCAGAGGGCGATGTGGCCGAAGCCCGCCTCGTCACAGGAGCGGAGCACCTGGGCCAGGGAGGCTTTGGCGATGTCCAGCGCCGAGCGGCGGGAGCGCTTCATCAGCGCCCCGGTGTGGACCACCACCCGTCCCGCCCCCATCCAGTCCGCCACCTGGCAGGCGGCGGTGATGTAGCCGGTGGTCTTGCGCAGGCTGTCCGGATCCGGGTTGGCCAGGTTGATGAAATAGGGGGCGTGGAGGGAGAGGGTGATGCCCGCCTCCGCCGCGTTCCGCCCGATCTCCCGGGCGGTGGCTTCCCCCACGTGGACACCCTTTCCGCACTGGTACTCGTAGGCGTCCAGCCCGATGGAGCGCAGCCATTGGGGCGCCTTGGCGGAGGACTTGCTGACGGTATTGGTATAGGTGTCGGAGTTGCCCGCCACCCCGAAGATCGCGCTCATTTCCACGCCTCCTTGTCCCGGCACAGCAGCCGGAAGGGGGTCTCCACACCGTAGCGGAGCGCCCGGAACAGGTTGTCGATGGCCAGCGGGCGGACCAGGATGGAGAACACCCCGGAGCGGTTGCCCCCTAAGATGTCGGTGAAAATCTGATCCCCCACAATGGCGCACTGGTCCGGCGTCACACCGTTGAGGGCCATGGCCCGCTGAAAGCCGCCCTTTTTCGGCTTGCCCGCGTGCTTCAGATAGGGGATGCCCAGGGCAGCGCAGAACCGGTCCGCCCGGGTGGCCTTCCTGCTGTTGGAGAGCACAAAGAGCCGGATACCCCGCTCCTCCAGCGCCGCCGCCCAGTCCCGCAGCCGGGGCGAGGGCTCCCCCTCCCCGTAGCGGGCCAGGGTGTTGTCCAGGTCCGCAAAAAGCACCCGGACCCCCCGGGCGTACAGCCGGTCCAGGTCCAGGCGGTAGATGCTGCGGCAGAGTTGTCGGGGGATCAGGAAAAAAGACATGGCGGCCTCCTGGGCCGGTTCTGCCCGGCCGGTGTTGTTCATAGCCTAGATTATACTATATTTTATCACCGGGAACAAGGGGGAACGATCGGGATGGGACAGATGCCCAAGCTGATCCTGGCGGCCAGCCCGGACCAGGAGGAAAAACTGGCCGGGACGGAACACAGTCTGGTGGCCCACATGGCCTATCGGGTGGAGGACGGGCCCCGGCTCATGCGGCTGAGCCGGAGGCTGCCCAGCCAGGGCGGGCTGCTCTACTGCCCCGTGGGGGCGTCTCTCCGGGGCAGGAACGCCGCCGGGTTCTGCGCCCAGCTGGTCCGGGAGTGCGCCGCCCGGCAGTTCCAGGGGGTGATCGCCGACCTGGAGCCGGGCCACGCCGGCCTGGCCCGGCAGCTGGACGAGGCCCTCTCCCGGCGGGGGCTGGCGGTCTATGTGCCGGAGGCATACCAGGCCCAGTGCCCCCGCGCCCGGGTGCTGGTCTCCTCCGCCATCTCCGGGGGCACCCTCCGGAGGCGGTTTGCGGAGGCCCTGGAGCGCTACGGCCCGGAGCGGACGGTGGCCGCCCTGGAGCGGCGGGCGGAGGATTTCGTCCTCCCGGCCCGGAAAGGGTCCGGCACCCCCCTCTCCCCCCAGGAGCTCCAGGCGCTGCGGGGGCGGCTGCGCCCCAGCGTCTACTGGTCCCCGGAACTGGGCGGACGTTACTTCACCTACTTCCAGGGGGGCGGCACGGCCCACTTCGTCCTCTTCGACGACGGAGAGACCCTGCGCTACCAGCTGCGGACGGCAGGAGAGGCGGGTGTGCGCAATGCCTTGGCGGTCTGGGAAGATCTGAACCCCCAGAGTTGATCCCCTCACTTGACAGGGCCGCCCACCTGTGATATGACATCTCTGGGATACCGGCCTGGGCCGGTGTGAAAAGACAGATAGAGAGGTGTGCTGCGTCATGACGACGGACGCTGTGATGGAGTTGGCCCGGGAGATCGGCTTCTCCCATGTGGGGGAGATCAATACCGCCGCGCTGGAATTTCTGCCCCAGGTGCGGGAGATGTGCCAGAGCAACCGCTGCCAGGCCTACGGCCGGAGCTGGACCTGCCCGCCCCACTGCGGGACGCTGGAGGAGATCGCCGGCCGGGCCAGGCAATACCGCCGGGGGGTGCTGGTCCAGACCACCGCCCAGCTGGAGGACGACTTCGACCTGGAGGCCATGATGGAGGCGGAAAAGCTCCAGAAGGAGCAATTCCGCGCGCTGGTGGAGCGGCTGCGGGAGGAGTTTCCCCGGCTGCTGCCCATGGCGGCGGGCAGCTGCACTCTCTGTGAGCAGTGCACCTGCCCCGACGCCCCCTGCCGCTTTCCCGACCGGGCCTTCCCATCCATGGAGGCCTACGGGCTGATGGTCAGCGACGTGTGCCGCCGCTCCGGCCTGCCCTACTATTACGGGGCGCTGACCATCACCTACACCAGCTGTGTCTTGCTGGACTGAGTCCTGCCAGAAGGTTGGACAATCGCATATTTCTACCATTTTTTCAGCGGCTTTTTGCCATCCCCAGTGATCCCGCCCCGGTTGACCCTCCGATCCAGATCCGATATAATGAATGACAGTACTGTTTTGTACCCACCACAGGGCAACCCGTCCCAGCGGCGGCCTGACCGGCCTCCCCGTCCGGGCGGAAGATTGAAAATGGGAGGAGATCACAATGTCAAAAGCAGATTATTTGAAGGTGCTCCGGCACGAGGAGACCTCCCGGCTGGTCCAGCCGGAGGACATGCTCATGGTGTTCGCCCCCGGCGAGCACAATGTGGGCGGCGAGATAAAAAACGGCGTCCGGTTGGGCCTCGACTGGTTCGGCTGCTCCTGGTCCGAGTTCGGAGACGACCCCCTGGGGGGCGCCACCATCACCCCGGGCACCCGGCGGCTGGAGGAGCTGGAGGACTTCCCCTCCGTCGTCCCCACCCCGGAGCAGGTCCGGGCCTTCGACTGGGAGGGCTATACTAAGGAGGCCCTGGCCGGCCTGGATCGGGACAAGCAGGTGCTGCAGGTGCGCAGCCTGGTGGGCTTCTTCGAGCGGATGCACTGCCTGATCGGCTTTGAGGACGCCCTGTGTGCCTTCTACGAGGAGCCGGAGACCGTCCACGGCTTTTTCCAGGCCATGCTGGAGTACAAGAAGGAAGTGGCCTCCTGCGCGGCCGAGTACATGAAGCCCGAGATCATGATCTTCGACGACGACTACGGCACTATGCGCTCCACCTTCATCTCCCCCGACATGTGGCGGGAGTTCTTCCCCAAGTACTGGAAGGAACTGGTGGACCACGTCCACAGCCTGGGCATGAAGTTTGAGCTCCACTCCTGCGGCTACATCACCCCCCTGGTGGGCGATTTCGTCGCCGCCGGTATGGACATTCTCCAGCCGCTGCAGACCAACAACGACCTGCGCTATATCAAGGATACCTACGGCAAGGATCTGATCCTGCGGCTGGCTATCTTCGATAAGCAGATGTCCACCGTCGGCATGACCGAAGACGAGGTCCGCGTCCAGCTCCAGGAATGGTACCACATCCTGGCCCCGGGGGGCAACTTCATCGCCGATCTGGTGCCCATCCAGGACCGGTACTATGAGATCCAGCGGGAGGAGCAGGACAAGTTCGAGAAGGAATTCTATCACCTGTAATCCCCCCGGTCCCGCCCCAAAACGGCAGCAGGGCTCCCGGGCGCAACCTCCGTGAATCTTTGCAAACAAGCTGAGGGCCTGCCGCATCCCGTGCGGCAGGCCCCCTTTTATGCCGGGGGGCTATTTCGACCCCGGCGGCGGGCCGGAGGGTGCAAAAAGGGGCTGCCGCAGGATGCGGCAGCCCCTCTCGGTCTCAGGGTGAGATCAATAGTACTTTTTGCGATTCTTACGGGCAGCCTCAGACTTCTTGCGGCGCTTGACGCTGGGGCTCTCGTAGTGCTCACGACGGCGCACCTCGGCCAGCACGCCGGACTTGGCGCAGCTGCGCTTAAAGCGCTTCAGGGCGCTGTCCAGAGACTCATTCTCTCTGACGCGGACTTCAGACATCTAATTTCCCTCCCTCCGAAATGCCCAGGGAGTTATGTGACAACAGGGCATGAACAGCCAAATTCTTAGCCTTACTTAGATATTTTACGCTGGAAAGCGGATTCTGTCAAGTATTAGTTTGACAATCCGCCGCTTTTGGGCCGAAACAGACCAAACCGCCTCAGGACTTGGGCTTCAAAATCAGGTTGACCAGCCGGTTTTTGACCAGGATCACCTTCACGATGTCCATCCCGTCGGTGTACTTGGCCAGCTTGGAGTCGGCCTGGACGGCGGCCACCACCGCGTCCTGCTCCGAGTCGGTGGGCACCTGGATGTTGCCCCGCATCTTGCCGCCGATCTGGACGGCCAGCTCCACGGTGGAGGCCACGGTCTTGCTTTCATCATAGGCGGGCCAGCTCTGCTGGCAGACCATACCCTCGCCGCCCAGATTCTGCCACATCTCCTCACAGATGTGGGGGGCCACCGGGGAGAGCATCAGCACCAGGGCCTTCAGGTCGCCCCGGGTCAGGCCGTTGGCGTAGAAGCTGTTCACCAGGGCCATCAGGGTGGCGATGGCGGTGTTGAACTTCATGGCCTCGACGTCGTCGCTGACCTTTTTGATGGCCTTGTGGATCTCCGCCTCGTTGGCGGCGCTGTAGTCCAAGCTGTCGGCGGCCATGTCCTGGAGGTTCCAGACCCGGTCCAAAAAGCGCTTACAGCCCGCCACCGCCTTCGGGGACCAGGCGGCGGCCTTGGCGAAGTCGCCGATGAACATGATATAGGTGCGCATGGTGTCGGCGCCGTACTCTTTTACGATGTCGTTGGGGTTGACCACGTTGCCCCGGGATTTGGACATCTTCTCGCCGCCCTCGCCCAGGATCATGCCGTGGCTGGTGCGCTTGCGGTAGGGCTCCGCGTAGGGCACCACGCCAATGTCATGGAGGAAGCTGTTCCAGAACCGGCTGTACAGCAGGTGCAGGGTGGTGTGCTCCATGCCGCCGTTGTACCAGTCCACCTGGCCCCAGTAGTCCAGGGCCTCTTTGCCGGCCAGGGCGTCGGGGTTGTGGGGGTCCATATAGCGCAGGAAGTACCAGGAGGAGCCGGCCCACTGGGGCATGGTGTCGGTCTCCCGCTCCGCCTTGCCGCCGCAGCAGGGGCAGGTGGTCTCCACCCAGCTGCGCATGGCGCTCAGCGGGGACTCGCCGTCGTCGGTGGTCTCGTAGCTCTCCACCTCGGGCAGCACCAGGGGCAGCTGGTCCTCGGGCAGGGGGACATAGCCGCACTTGGGGCACTTGACGATGGGGATGGGCTCGCCCCAGTAGCGCTGGCGGGAGAACACCCAGTCCCGGAGCTTATAGTTGACCTTGGCGCGGCCGATGCCGTTGCGCTTCAGATACTCGATCATGGCGGCCTTGGCGTCCTCCACGCTCATGCCGGTGATAAAGCCGGAGTTGACCATGACGCCGGTGGCCACGTCGGTGAAGGCGGCCTTCTGGACGTCCACCTCGGCGCCGTCCTCCGAGGCCACCACCTGGACGATGGGCAGACCGAAGGCCTTGGCGAAGTCCCAGTCCCGGCTGTCGTGGGCGGGCACGGCCATGATGGCGCCGGTGCCGTAGCTGGCCAGGACATAGTCGGAGATGAAGATGGGGATCTCCTGGCTGGTCAGGGGGTTGATGGCCCGGACGCCCTTGAGCTCCACGCCGGTCTTCTCCTTGGCCAGCTCGGTGCGCTCAAAGTCGGACTTGGAGGCGGCGGCACAGATGTAGGCCCGGACCTCCTCCAGATTCTCCAGCTTGTCCGCCCACTTGGCCACAAAGGCGTGCTCCGGGGCAATGACCATATAGGTGGCGCCGAAGAGAGTGTCGCACCGGGTGGTGTAGACGGTGAGCACGTCCCTCTCGGTGGTGTTGAAGTTGACTTCAGCGCCGGTGGAGCGGCCGATCCAGTTCTTCTGCTGGGTGACCACCCGGGGGATGAAGTCCAGCCCGTCCAGGCCGTCGATCAGCTTCTGGGCGTACTCGGTGATCCTCAGCATCCACTGGCTCTTCTCCTTGCGAACCACCGGGGCGCCGCAGCGCTCGCAGACACCGTTGACCACCTCTTCGTTGGCCAGCACGCACTTGCAGGAGGTGCACCAGTTGACGGGCATGCTGGTCTTATAGGCCAGGCCGTGCTTGAACAGCTGCAAAAAAATCCACTGGGTCCACTTGTAGTAGCCCGGATCGGTGGTGTTGATCTCCCGGTCCCAGTCGAAGGAGTAGCCCAGCATCTCCAGCTGGCTGCGGAAATTGTGGATGTTGTCCGCGGTCACCTTGGCGGGGTGGACGTGCATCTTGATGGCGTAGTTCTCCGTGGGCAGGCCGAAGGCGTCGTAGCCGATGGGGAACAGCACGTTGCAGCCGTCCATCCGCTTCTTGCGGGCCACCACGTCCATGGCGGTGTAGGGGCGGGCGTGGCCCACGTGCAGGCCCTGGCCGGAGGGATAGGGGAACTCCACCAGGCCGTACCACTTGGGGCGGGTGGCGTCGCCGGTGACGGCGTGGAAGACGTTGGACTCCTTCCAGCGCTGCTGCCATTTCCGCTCAATGGCGGTAAAATCATACTTCAACTTGTATCACGCTTTCTATTTAGTTTACTCTCTCTTGTCCGGGGCGTCTCACTCCGCCCCGTCCTCCAGATAGGGGGTGATGTCCACGCTCTCGGCGTCGGCCCAGAGCCGCTCCAGATCGTAGAAGTCCCGCTCCTGCTCCAGGAACACATGGACCACCACGTCGGAGAAGTCCAGCAGCACCCAGCCCCCGTCCCGGAAGCCCTCCTTGTGGTGCAGCTCGCCGCCTGCGGCCTCCACTGCCTCCTCGCAGGCGTCGGTCAGGGCCTTGATCTGGGAGGTGGAACCGGCGGTACACAGCACAAAGTAGTCGGCCAGGGTGGTCAGTTCCCCGGTCTTGAGCACCTGCAGGTTTTTCCCCTTCTTCTTGTCCAGCGCCCGGACGGCGGCGGTCATGGTCACAATGGCGTCTACCATCGTCATTCTCCTTTCAAATAGCGCAGCGCGCCCAGTGTGTTGGGGTGGACCGGCACGCCCCGGCCGGTCAGGTCCTCCACGCTCATCTCCAGACCAAGCATCACCGCGGCGTCCAGGTCCTCATAGACCAGGGCGCGGAGTTTCTCGACCCCGTCAAAATCCCGGGTGGGCTCCATATAGTCGGCGATATAGAGGATCTTCTCCAGGCCGGTCATGTCCGGCTTGCCGGTGGTGTGCCAGCAGATGGCATCGCACACCGGCTCCGGCATGCCGTACTCCCAGCGGGCGATGGCGGCCCCGGTCTTGGAGTGGAGCAGTTTGACCGCTCCCTGCTCCATATGATCCAGGATGATACCATATTTTTCGCACAATGACAACTGCTCCTCCAAATTCAGATATTTGGTGCAGTCGTGGAGGATGGCCGCGGCCCGGGCGGCGTCCTCATCCTCTCCCCAGCGGCGGGCCAGGCGCACCGCCTCCTCCTCACACCCCATGACGTGGGGGATCCGCTTGGCGCGGATCATGGAGTAGGAGCAGGCCCGCAGGTCCGCCCAGTCCAGGTGCTTCAGGTCGGCGTGGGTGCCGTAGAGGCCGTGGCGCAGGATGTAGCCGTAGACCGAGGGATCCAGCTCCTCGGGGCGCTCCCCCGCCGCCAGCCGCTGCCGCAGCTGGGAGGAGGAGACCTCCACCAGGCCGGGCAGGGGGACGACAGCCACCCGGGCGTGATACTGCCGCTCCAGCAGCTCCCGCTGGGGGGCGAAGACGTCCTCCCCCTCCCCTTCCGTCCGGCCAAAGGCGCACACACCGGCCAAGGAGAGGATGACCTCCGGCTCATGCCAGCGGTGGAGGGTGAGGAACATATCCGTCCCCACCAGCAGCCACAGCTCGTCCTTGGGATAGCGCTTGTGGATCTGGCGCAGGGTGTCGCTGGTGTAGCTCTTCCCCTTCCGCCTCAGCTCCAGGTCGGGCACCTCCACCGGGATGGACAGGCCCAGCCGGTCGGCGGCGATGCGGGCCATCTCCAGCCGGTGCCCCCCGGAGGCGCCGCAGGCGTCCTGGGCCTTGTGGGGCGGGGTGCCGTCGGGGACGATCAGCAGCCTGTCCAGCCCCAGCGCCCCGCTGGCCGCCCGGGCCGCCGCCATGTGCCCCCGGTGGATGGGATCAAAGGTGCCGCCATAAATTCCGATCTTCATAGGAACCTCCCGCCTTGTTGGCTGTCCGGGCCGGAGCCCGGGCGGCACTTATTTTTTCACCAGGACGATCTTGTCCTTTTTGTCCTTGCGATGGGACTGCCGGTAGAGCACAAACTTGCTGCCGATGACCTGCACCGGCTCGCTGCGGGTCAGCTTGGAGAGCTGCGCGCAGGCCTCCCGGGCGGTCAGGGGGCTGGTCTCCAGTACCCGGCCCTTCACCAGTTCCCGGGCCTCCAGGGCGTCGTTGACCTGGGTGATCAGGTTGTCCCCCAACCCGTCCTTGCCCACGATCACAATGGGGTCGATACCGTTGGCCAGGCTTCTCAGCTGGGCGCGCTGCTTGCTGGTCAGTTCCACTCGATCCCCTCCTTCCGCTTTTTCTCCTTGTATTCCTCCAGCTTGACCGCCAGGCTGCGGATGGCCGCCGCCCGGTGGGAGCAGGATTGGCGCTCCTTCATGGTCATCTGGGCTAACGTCTTCTTCATATGGGTGACGAAGAACACCGGGTCGTAGCCGAAGCCCCCCGCCCCCATGGGGGCGTAGGCGATGGCGCCGAAGAGCTCCCCCCGGGCGGAGACGATGTCCGCATTGGGAAACACGCAGGTGACCACCGAGACGAATTTGGCCGCCCGGGTGATCTGGCCCTTCATGTTCTCCAGCAGCAGCATATAGCGCTCCTTGTCGGTGAGCCCCTCCCCGCCGTAGCGGGCGGTATTGATCCCCGGGGCCCCGTCCAGGGCGTCTACGCACAGGCCGGAGTCGTCGGCGATGGCCAGCATCCGGGTGGCCCGGGCCACCGTGGCCGCCTTCAGCAAGGAGTTCTCCTCAAAGGTGCGGCCGATCTCCTCCACCTGGATGTCCAGCCCCAGGTCGCTCTCCAGCACCAGCTCCAGCCCCAGGGGCGCCAGCCAGAGCTGCATCTCCTTCAGTTTACCCGGATTATGGCTTGCCAAAATCGCTTTCACAGCACATCACCTGCCACTTCCCGCTGCACGGCGCTCAGTTCCCCCACGCCCTTGGCGCACAGCTCCACCAGGGCCCGCTCCTCCTCCAGGGTAAAGGCCCGGCCCTCGCCGGTGCCCTGGATCTCGATGAGCTCGCCCCGCTCGTTCATCACACAGTTCAGGTCCACCATGGCCCTGGAGTCCTCATAGTACTGCAGATCCAGCATAGGGACCCCGTCCACGATGCCGGCGGAGACGGCGGCCACACTGTGGATCAGCGGATTCTCCGCCAGCACGCCGTCCGCCATCAGCTTTTTCACCGCCAGGGCCAGGGCCACAAAGCCGCCGGTGATGGAGGCGGTGCGGGTGCCCCCGTCCCCCTGGAGCACGTCGCAGTCGATGGTGATCTGCCGGGGCCCCAGCTTCTTCCGGTCCACCGCCGCCCGGAGGGAGCGGCCGATGAGCCGCTGGATCTCGGCGCTGCGGCCGTTGAGCTTCAGCTTGGAGATGTCCCGCTTAGAGCGGGTGCGGTTGGCCCGGGGGAGCATATTGTACTCCGCCGTGACCCAGCCCTCCCCCTCGGGCACGTGGGGGGGCACCCAGTCCTCCACCGAGGCGGTGATGTGGACCCGGGTCTTGCCGCACTCGATCAGCACGCTGCCCTCGGCAAATTCGTTCACATTGGGAATGATCCTGACCGGCCGCAGCTCGTCGTTGGCCCGTCCATCCAGTCTTGCCATGTTCTCTTGCACATCCTCCCTGGTATCAAATCAAACCGTCCTCCCGCAGCGGCGGGAGGCACGGCGCAAATTCCGGTTCAAAACGCCGAAAGCGCCCCCTCAGATCAGGGCGTCGGCGAAAGCCGCCGGGTCGAAGGGCTTCAGATCGTCAATTCCCTCGCCCACCCCGGCGAATTTGACGGGCACCCCCAGCTCCTGGGCGATGGCGATGGCGATGCCCCCCTTGGCGGTGCCGTCCAGCTTGGTGAGCACAATGCCGGTGATGCCGGCG
>CAZAIF010000039.1:0-12390 GCA_964485125.1 uncultured Oscillospiraceae bacterium
CCGGCCCCCTCGGGGCCGGGATTTTTTATTTTCCCCTTTTGCTTTTGGCCGGGGGATGATACAATAGGATGAAATGATTCTGGGAGGGTATGCCATGTCAGAGTCCGTCGTATTCTGCAAGGGGGGCGGCTGCACCGCCAAGCTGGGCCCCGGGGTGCTGGAGCGGGTGCTCTCCCGGTTGCCCAAGGGGAAGCCCGACCCGGCGCTGCTGGTGGGCTTTGACAGCCGGGACGACGGGGCGGTCTACCGCGTCTCCGACGAGCTGGCGGTGATCCAGACCCTGGACTTCTTCCCGCCCATGGTGGAGGACCCCTATCTCTTCGGCCAGATTGCCGCGGCCAACGCCCTCAGCGACGTCTACGCCATGGGGGGCGAGGTGAAGACCGCCATGAACATCGTCTGTTTCCCGGAGCAGATGGACCTGAACATCCTGGGCTGCATCCTCCAGGGGGGCGCCGAGAAGGTGGCCGAGGCCGGGGGCAGCCTGGTGGGAGGCCACTCCATCGTTGACGACTCGGTGAAGTACGGCCTGTCGGTGATGGGGTTCGTGGACCCCCGGCGCATCCTGACCAACGTGGGGGCCTGCCCCGGGGACCGGCTCATCCTGACCAAGGCCCTAGGGGTGGGGCTGATCTGCACCGCCGCCCGGGTGGGCCAGGCCGACCCGGCGTGGCTGGCGGCGGCGGTGGCCTCCATGACCACGCTGAACCGCTCCGCCGCCCAGGTGCTGCGGGGCTACACCGTCCACGCCTGCACCGACGTCACCGGCTTCGGCCTGCTGGGCCACCTCCACGAGATGCTGGCCGGGGAGCACTCCGCCGTGCTGTCCTGGGCCCGCATCCCCCGGCTGCCCGGGGCGGAGGCCTGCGCCGAGGCCTTTCTGCTCACCGCCGCCGCCCAGCGCAACCGCAACCATGTGGGGGCGCATGTTTCCTTCGGCGGCGTGCCCTTCGCGGCGGAGGAGGTGCTCTTCGACCCCCAGACCTCCGGCGGCCTGCTGGCCGCGGTGCCCGAGCTGGAGGCGGAGGCGGTGGTGGACGAGCTGCGGGCCCTGGGCCTGCCCGCCGCCGCCATCGGCTCGGTGGTGGAACGGCACGATGCCGAGATCATGGTACGATAAACCCAAGCGGATAAAGGAGAGAATACCGATGGCAACGATTCAAGTGGACGCCCGGGGCGAGGCCTGCCCCATCCCGGTGGTCAAGACCAAGCAGGCCATTCAGTCCCTCCAGGGCGCCGGCACGGTGGAGACCCTGGTGGACAACGAGATTGCCGTCCAGAACCTGACCAAGATGGCCGGCCAGAAGGGCTATCAGGTGGAGAGCGAGAAGCAGTCCGACGACTGCTACCGGGTGCTGATGACGGTGGGGGACGAGGCGGTCAACGACGCCCCGGAGAAGGCCCTGGCCGTTCAGCGGCCGGAGAAGCGGCGCATCGTGGCCGCCGTGGGGGCCGACCATATGGGCGAGGGCAACGACGAACTGGGCCGGGCCCTGATCAAGGGCTTTCTGTTCGCCCTGACCATGCAGGAGGAGCTGCCCGCCACGGTGCTCTTCTACAACGGCGGCGCCCACCTGACCTGTGAGGGCTCCGACTCCCTGGAGGACCTGCGCACCCTGGAGGAGCGGGGGGTGGAGATCCTGACCTGCGGCACCTGCCTGGACTTTTGCGGACTGAAGGAGCGGCTGGCGGTGGGCGGGGTCACCAATATGTACGACATCGTGGAGAAGCAGATGCAGGCGGACCTGGTGCTGCGGCCGTGATCTATTTTGACCAGGCGGCCACCACCCTGCCCAAGCCGGAGGCGGTGGCCCGGGCCTGCGCTCAGGCGGTACTCACCGGCGGCAACGGCGGCCGGGGGGGCCATGAAGGCGCCCTGGACAGCCTGCGCACCGCCTACGGCGTCCGCTGCAAACTGGCCAGAAAGTTCGGGCTGAGCGCCCCGGAGCAGGTGTGCTTTACCGCCGGGGCCACCGACAGCCTGAACCTGGCCCTCCAGGGGCTGCTCCGCCCCGGAGATCACGTCATCACCACGGCCATGGAGCACAACTCGGTGCTGCGGCCCCTCTACCTGCTGGAGGAGCGGGGGGTGGAGCTGACCATCCTGCCCGCTGACGCCCAGGGCCGGGTGCGCTGGGAGGCCCTGGAGCCAGCCCTGCGCCGCAACACCCGGGCGCTGGTGTGCTGCCACGGCTCCAATCTGACCGGCAATCTGAACGACCTGGCCGCCCTGGGCGCATTCTGCCAGAAACACGGCCTCACCTTCGTGGTGGATGCGGCCCAGACCGGCGGGCTTTTCCCGATCCACATGGAGGAGCAGCACATCGGCCTGCTCTGCCTGGCCGGCCACAAGAGCCTGATGGGCCCCCAGGGCATCGGCGCCCTGCTGGTGGGGCCCGGGGTGGAGCTGCGCCCCCTCCGGGTGGGGGGCACCGGGGTGCAGTCCGCCAGCAAGCGCCAGCCCGGGGAGTACCCCACCCGGCTGGAGGCGGGCACCCTCAACGGCCCCGGCATCGCCGGGCTGGGGGCCGCCCTGGACTGGCTGGAGGAGCAGGGGCCGGACCGGCTCCGCCGCCGGGAGCGGGAACTGGCCCGGCGCTTTTACCAGGGGGCCCGGGAGATCCCCGGGGTCACGGTCTACGGCGATTTCGCCGCCCCGGAGCGCTGCCCTATCGTCAGCCTGAACCTGGGGGACTGGGACTCCGCCGCGGTCAGCGACCAGCTGTTCCGGCGCTTCGGCGTGGCCACCCGGGCCGGGCTCCACTGCGCCCCCCTGGCCCACCGGGCCCTGGGCACCTGGGGACAGGGGGCGGTGCGGTTCTCCTTCTCCCATTTGAATACGGAAGCTGAGATCGACCGGGGGCTGGCCGCCCTGGCCACCCTGGCCACGGAGTAAGCCATGCGACAGAAAACGGAAAAATTCATTGTCACCTTTCCCTCCACCGCCGCGGCCATGGCCATGGAGCGCCGGGCCAAGGCGGAGGGCGTTCCGGGACGGCTTATCCCCACCCCCACCGTGGTCACTGCCGACTGCGGCCTGGCCTGGATGGCTCCGCCGGAGGCCCGGGAACAGGTGAAAGAACTGTTAAAGAAAAACACTTTACAATATAGCGAGGCGCTGTGTCTATGGCTGTGAGCGGGGCGGTGCTGGACCGGGCGGGGCTGCTGAACGCCCTGGCCCCCAGGCTCTCCCGGGTGACCGCCCTGATCGGCGGCGGGGGCAAGACCACCTTGCTCTACGCCCTGGGGGGATATCTGGCCGCCCGGGGCGGGGCGGTGGTGCTGACCACCACCACCCACTTGGGCTGTGACCCGGCGGCCGTCGCCCCCGCCGGGCCGGAGGAGCTGAACCGGCTGCTGGCCCCGGGGCGGGCGGTGCTGGCTGGATACCCCGACGACGCCGGGCGCAAGCTGACCGGCATTCCGGAAAACTGGTACGGCGGGCTGGAGGCGGACTATATCCTGGTGGAGGCCGACGGCAGCCGGGGGCTGCCCCTGAAATACCACCGGCCTTTCGAACCGGCGGTGCCATCGGGGACCGGGCTGCTCATCGAGCTGGCGGGCCTGACTGCCCTGGGCCGGCCGGCGGAGGAGGCCCTCCACGGCTGGCGGGAGGCGGGAGTTTCCCCTCAGCGGCAGGTGGACGAGTCTTTGGCGGCCGCCCTGCTGGAGCGTGGACTGAAGGCATCTCACTTTACAGGGCAGAAACTGGCGGTGCTCAACCAGGCGGATACGCCCCAGATGGCGGAGCGGGGCCGGAGGATTGCCGGACTGCTGGCGGAGCGGGGGATTGAGGCCTGGGTGGCCCGGATGGAGGAGAGAGAACATTGCTGATTTTGATTCGCGGCGCCGGGGACATTGCCTCGGGCATCGGCTGGCGGCTGGCCCGCAGCGGCTTCCCGGTGGCCATGACCGACCTGGAGCAGCCCACCGCCGTGCGCTGGAAGGCCGCTTTCTGCCAGGCCATCTGGATGGGGCGCTGTGAAGTGGAGGGGGTCGCCGCCCGCAGGTGCGGCACCGGGGAACAGGCCCGGGCGGCGCTGGCCGCCGGAGCGATCCCGGTGCTCCCGGACCCGGAGGGCCGGGCGGTGAAGGCGCTGGGGCCGGAGGTGGTGGTGGACGCCATCCTGGCCAAGCGCAACCTGGGCACCCGCATCACCGACGCCCCGCTGGTGGTCGGGGTGGGCCCCGGCTTTACCGCCGGGGAGGACTGCCACTGTGTCATTGAGACCATGCGGGGCCACACCCTGGGCCGCTGCCTCTATGAGGGCAGCGCCCTGCCCAATACCGGCATCCCCGGCAGCGTGGGGGGCTACACGGTGGAGCGGGTGCTGCGCACCCCCTGCGCCGGCACCTTCAAGCCCCTCCGGGCCATCGGGGACCGGGTGGAGGCCGGGGAGACCGTGGCCCTGGTGGATGGACAGGCCGTAGTCAGTGTCATCTCCGGCTGTCTGCGGGGCATCCTGCCCGCTGGCACCCGGGTGCCCCGGGCCGGCTTCAAGGCCGGGGATGTGGATGCCCGCTGTGTGCGGGAAAACTGCTTTACCATATCGGACAAGGCCCTGGCCGTGGCCGGCGGGGTGCTGGAGGCGGTCTGCCGCTGGAGGTGGGAGCATGGGGGCTGAACTCTATCGGAAGCTGAAGGAGCTGCTCTCCTCCGGCCGGCCCGCCCGTCTGGAGAGCGCCCTGGAGCCGGGGCAGCTGGGTCGGGAGCGGCTGAGCTGGGCCGGCGGCGCCATCGGGGAACTGCCTCCGGGCCGGCGCTTTGCCCAGGAGCTGCGGCCCACCGCCCGGCTGGTGATCTGCGGCGGGGGCCATGTCTCCCGGGCCCTGGCCCCGGCGGCCCTGGCGGTGGGCTTCCGGGTGACGGTGCTGGAGGACCGGCCCGAGGCGCTGGAGCCGGGGGCTTTTCCCCCGGAGGCGGAGCTGCGCTGCGGGGCGTTTGACCGCCTGCTCCAATCCGGGGACTTCGGCCCCTGCACCTTCTACGCGGTGATGACCCGGGGGCACCAGGCGGATTATACCTGCGCCCGGGAGATCCTGAAGCTGCCCCGCTGCTACCTGGGCATGATGGGCAGCCGCCGAAAGGCCGCCGCCACCCGGGACCGGCTGGCCCGGGACGGCTGCTCCCGGGCGGAGATCGACGCCATCCGCAGCCCCATCGGCCTGGACATCGGGGCGGAGACCCCGGCGGAGATCGCCGTCTCCGTGGTGGCGGAGTTGGTGCGCCGCCGCCGGGACCTGGGGCTCCGGGCCCCGTTGGAGGCATCCTTTGTCCAGGCTCTGGACCGGTTCCCCTACGCCCTGGTCACCCTGGTGGACTGCCAGGGCAGCACCCCCCGGAGCCCCGGGGCCAGGATGCTGGTCTTCCCCGGGGGGGAGATCCGGGGCACCGTGGGCGGGGGCGTCTGGGAGGCCGAGGCCAGGGCCAAGGCCCTGAAGGCCCTGGACACCGGCCGCCCCGGCCTGTTCACCTACCGGATGGACGGATCCCAGGGCAGCATCTGCGGGGGGACCGCCCAATATCTCATCATTCCTGTGAAGGAGGATGACCTTACATGCTGAACTTCAAGCAATACGCCCGTCCCGGCACCCTGGAAGAGGCCTGGAAGCTGAACCAGAGCCGGGCCAACTGCGTGCTGGGGGGCACCGGCTGGCTGAAAATGGGCCGGCGCCAGTGGAACACCGCCATCGACCTGTCCGGCCTGGGGCTGGACCAGATCGAGGAGACCGGGGAGGGCTTCCGCATCGGGTGCATGGTCACCCTGCGGCAGCTGGAGCTCCACCCGGGGCTGAACGGGTATACCCATGGGGCGGTGCGGGACTGCGTGCGCCACATCGTGGGGGTCCAGTTCCGCAGCTGCGCCACGGTGGGGGGCACCTTCTGGGGCCGCTACGGCTTCTCCGACGTGCTGACCTGCTTTTTAGCCCTGGACACCGGCGTGTGCCTGTACCGGGGCGGGGAGGTGCCCCTGGCGGACTTTGCCGCAAAAAAACAGGACAATGACATTCTGACCCATATTATTGTGAAAAAGACCCCGCTGCAGGTGGTCTATACCAGCTTCCGCAACACTGAGACCGATCTGCCGGTATTGACCATGGCGGTGGCCCGGACGCCGGAGGGCTGGCGGTGTGCTGTGGGGGCCAGGCCCGCCCGGGCGGAGCTGGTACAGGCCGCCACGGAGGAAGCGCTCCGGGGGGCGGTACTGGCCCTGGGCTACGGCACCAACACCCGGGCTTCCGGGGAATACCGCGCCCATCTGGCCGGCGTACTGCTGCGCCGCTGCCTGGGGCGGCTCAAAGGAGGAGAAGATGCATGACGCTGAACCTCACCCTCAACGGAAGGGCAGTCGCCGCCGAGATCCCGGCGGACATGGCGCTGCTGGACTTTCTCAGAAGCCAGGGGTGCTACAGCGTGAAACGTGGGTGCGAGACCTCGAACTGCGGGCTCTGTACAGTATGGCTGGACGGGACGCCGGTCCTCTCCTGCAATATGCCCGCCGCCCGGTGCGCGGGAAGAGAGGTGACCACCCTGGAGGGGGTGCAAAAGCAGGCCGAGGAATTCGGCGGCTTTTTGGCCGATCAGGGCGGTGAGCAGTGCGGCTTCTGCAACCCGGGCTTCATCATGAACGCGCTGGCCATGGAGCGGGAGCTGCAAGATCCCACCCTGGAGGAGATCAACGAGTATCTGGCGGGCAACCTGTGCCGGTGCACCGGCTATGTCAGCCAGCTGCGGGCCATCCAGGCCTGGCTGAAGCGAGGTGACAAGGAATGAAGCCTGTCAGTCAGCTGCGGGCGGTGAACCAGCCCGTGCGCAAGAAGGACTATCAGGCCCTGGTCACCGGGAAGCCGGTCTACACCCAGGATCTGGCCCCCAAGGACTGCCTGGTGGTCAGGCTGCTCCGCTCTCCCCACGCCAGCGCCCTGGTGGAGGACATCGACGTCTCCCGGGCCAAGCTGGTGCCCGGCGTCGCCTGTGTCCTCACCTGGCGGGACGTGCCCCGGATCCGCTTCACCCAGGCGGGTCAGAGCTACCCGGAGGGCTCCCCCTACGACCGGTACATCCTGGACCGGCGGGTGCGCTATGTGGGGGACCCGGTGGCCATCGTGGCCGGGGAGACCGAGGAGGCGGTGGACCGGGCGCTGAAGCTTATCCGCGTGACCTATCAGGTGCTGGAGCCGGTGCTGAACTTCCGTACCGCCCTGGACAACCCCAACGTGGTCCATCCCGAGGAGGACTGGAAGATCCTCTACGAGCAGGGCAGCGACGTGAAGCGCAACCTGATCTGCCATGAGGAGAGCGCCGGCGGGGACGTGGAGGCGGTGCTGGCCGGCTGCGACGTGGTGGTGGACGAGACCTACCACACCGTCTCCGACAACCAGGCCATGATGGAGACCTTCCGGGCCTACAGCTATCTGGACACCTACGGCCGGCTCAACATCGTGCCCTCCACCCAGATCGCCTTCCACGTCCGGCGGATCATCGCCACCGCCCTGGGCATTCCCAAGGGCAAGGTACGGGTGATCCGGCCCCGGATTGGGGGCGGCTTCGGGGCCAAGCAGACGGTGGAGGCGGAGCCCTACCCCGCCATCGTCACCTGGCTGACGGGGAAACCCGCCATGATCGTCTACACCCGGGAGGAGGCCATGACCTGCGGCTGCCCCCGCCACGAGATGGAGATCCGGGTCCGGGTGGGGGCAAGCCGGGACGGCCATATCCGGGGCATCTCCATGTACACCCTGTCCAACGGCGGGGCCTATGGGGAGCACTCCACCACCACGGTGGGGCTGTCCGGCCATAAGGCGATTCCCCTTTACGGCAAGCTGGAGGCCTTCTCCTTCACCGCCGACGTGGTCTACACCAACCTCCAGCCCGCCGGGGCCTACCGGGGCTTTGGGGCCACCCAGGGCATCCACGCCCTGGAGTCGGCGGTGGACGAACTGGCCCACCGGCTGGGGATGGACCCCACTCTGCTCCGGGAGCAGAACCAGGTCCGCCAGGGCCAGGTCATGCCCGCCTATTTCGGGGAGGTGAACACCTCCTGTACCCTGGACCGGTGTCTGGCGCGGGTGAAGGAGATGATCGGCTGGGAGGAGAAATATCCCCGCCGGGTGCTGCCCAACGGCCACATCCGTGGGGTGGGCCTGGCCATGGCCATGCAGGGCAGCGCCATCTCCGGCATCGATGTGGGTGGCGCCACTTTGAAGGTGGGGGACGAGGGCATGGTCAACCTGCTCATCGGCGCGGCGGACATGGGTACCGGCTGCGACACCACCCTGGCCCAGATCGCCGCCGAGTGCCTGGAGATCCCGGTGGACCAGGTGGTCACCGCCCAGGTGGACACCGACACCTCCCCCTATGACTCGGGCTCCTACGCCTCCTCCACCGCCTTCCTGACCGGCGGG
Source organism: uncultured Oscillospiraceae bacterium (assembly GCA_964485125.1). Classification (GTDB taxonomy): domain Bacteria; phylum Bacillota; class Clostridia; order Oscillospirales; family Oscillospiraceae; genus UMGS1766. The sequence goes on from CAZAIF010000039.1 coordinate 8,407, forward strand.
GCGGTGTACAAATGCGCCCAGACCCTCATTGAAAAGATCCGCGCCGAGGCCGCCCGGCAGAAGGGCTGGCCGGTGGAGGAGACCGAGTACCACGACGGCCTGGTGGAGCACCTGCCCAGCGGGGAACAGGTAACCCTGGGGGAGGTGGCCTACGCCTCCGAGTGCGGCGGAGTGCCCATCGTGGCCACCGAGCACCACACCTGCCCCAACTCGCCGCCCCCCTTTATGGTGGGGGCCGCGGAGATCGACCTGGACCCGGAGACCGGGAAGGTCACTCTGGTGGAGTACGACGCGGCGGTGGACTGCGGCACGCCGCTGAACCCCAACCTGGCCCGGGTGCAGGCCGAGGGGGGCATTGTCCAGGGCATCGGCATGGCCCTGACCGAGCGGGTGGGCTACAACCCCGACGGCAGCCTGATTGAGCGGAACTTTTTGCAGTATAAGATCCCCACCCGCCAGGACGTCTGCCCCATCCATGTGGAGCTGGTGCCCAGCTACGAGCCCCAGGGCCCCTTCGGGGCCAAGAGCATCGGCGAGGTGGTCATCGACACCCCCTGCCCCGCCATCGCCAATGCTCTGGAGAACGCCTGCGGGGTGCGCATCCGGGAGATGCCCATCACTGCGGAAAAGGTGTGGCGGGCGCTGAACGGGCTGTGAGGGCGGTCCTCATTCTGCTGGCGGCGGGGCTGTCCCGCCGCTTCGGGCCGGAGAACAAGCTGCTCTCTCGGGTGGAGGGCAAGCCCCTCTACCGCCACACCCTGGACATTCTGGAGGGTCTGCGGGACGGGGAGACTCAGGTGCTGGTGATGACCAACACCCCGGCCATCCAGGACTGGTGCCGCCGCCGGGGCATCCCCTGGGGGGCGAGCCCCCGGGCGGCGGAGGGGATCTCCCACACCATCCGCGCCGCCCTGGCCCTGGCCGGGACGGCGGAGGGATATGTATTTTTCGTCGCCGACCAGCCCAGACTGAGGGAGAGCACCGTCCGGCGGCTGCTGGAGACTTGCCGGCGGGAGCGCCCGGCGGCGGCCTGCCTGGCCTGGGGCGGGCAGCGGGGCAACCCGGTCTGGTTCTCCGCCGCCCTCCGGCCGGAGCTGGAGGCCCTGGAGGGGGACACCGGGGGCCGGGCGGTGCTGGAGCGCCGCCTGGAGCGGGTCCTATTTATCCCGGCGGACCGGGAAGAGCTGGAGGATATTGACCTGCCCCCTTGCCACCGGTGAAAATTTACAGTACAATAGGCACGGATAGATGCCATTACGATCATGACTACAGAACGAATTGTTAGAATTGGAGTGATTTGAATGACGTTTGAGGAAAAGAAGGCACTTTATAAATCTAAATTTATCACCCTGCAGGATGCATTGAATATGATCCACTCCGGGGACACCATTGCCCAGGCCGCCTACGGCTGCGAGCCCCTGGCCATGCTGCGCAATCTGCACACCATCGCCGACCGGGGGGTGGAGGACGTCTGCGTCTGGATGGGCGCCCCCCAGGAGGCCTATCCCTTCATCACCGACCCCAACCACAACCTGGACGGCGTGATCAGCGTCAACTCCATCTTCCTGGGCCCCGCCCTGCGGGAGCAGGTTGCCAAGGGCTCCAAGCGGATCAACTTCTGCCCCAACAATCTGCACTCCATGTCCCAGGTCATGATGGAAACCCGGAAGCCCAACATCTTCTGGGCCGCCGTCACCCCTATGGACCGCTACGGCTATGTGGCGGTGTCCTGCACCCAGCAGGCGGAGCTGGAGATGCTGGATTCCTGCGACCTGGTGATCTTTGAGGTCAACAAGCGCCTGCCCTACACCGGCGGCACCGTCCGGGTGCCCATCGAGAAGGTGGACTACTTCATCGACGTGGACTACCCCATCACCAACGCCCCGGTGGCCCCCGCCACCCCGGAGCAGGAGAAGATCGCCCACTACGCCTCCTCCCTGATCGTGGACGGCGACTGCATCCAGCTGGGCATCGGCGGCCTGCCCGACGCGGTGGCCCGCGACCTGGAGGACCGCCATGACCTGGGCATCTATACCGAGATGATCTCCTCCTCCATGGGCAAGCTGATGCAGTGCGGCGCGGTGAACAACTCCCGTAAGAAGTTCTTCTTCCGCAACCGGACCATCGGCGCCTTCTGCTGGGGCTCCCAGGAGCTGTATGACTATATCAACGACAACCCCATGGTGGAGATCCTGCCGGTGGCCTATGTGAACAACCCCTTCAACATCATGAAGAACGAGAACATGGTCAGCCTGAACACCGCCCTGGAGATCGACCTGACCGGCCAGGTGTGCTCCGAGTCCATCGGCTCCCGCCAGTGGTCGGGCACCGGCGGCGCCACCGACTTCGCCTACGGCGCCTACCACGCCCCCGGCGGCAAGGGCATCATCGCCATCAACGCCACCGCCAAGGGGGGCACCATCTCCCGGATCGTGCCCCAGCTGAAGCCGGGCGCCGTGGTGTCCATCTCCCGGAACATCGTGGACTATATCATCACCGAGTACGGCATCGCCAAGCTGCGGGGCAAGACCATCTCCCAGCGGGTGGAGGAGCTCATCAACGTGGCCGCCCCCGAGTTCCGCGCCGAGCTGCGCCAGAAGGCTCTGGAGCTGATGCTGCGCTGAGAGGAGGATCTGCACTATGATGGTCAATACCGTTCTGGGCCCGGTCCCCTCCGAGGATCTGGGCCAGACCCTGATGCACGAGCACATCACCTGCGCAGACTGGTCCATGCGTATGAACTTCGGGGACAAGTTCCTGCCGTACGACAAGCTGGTGGAGATGGCCGCCGGCCAGCTGAAGAAGCTGAAGGAGTACGGCGTCACCACCTTTGTGGACGGCACCGCCGTCAACCTGGGCCGGGACATCCGGCTGCTCCGGGACGTCTCCCAGCGCTCCGGGGTCAACATCGTGGCCTCCTCCGGCTTCTACTACCAGGAAGAGGCCTGGCTGGCCATGCGGGACGAGGGGGAGATCCACGACCTGCTGCTGGATGAGTGCCTCCACGGCATCTCTGGCACCGATTCCAAGCCCGGCATCATGAAAAACGGCGTGGCCAAGGCCGGGGTCACCCCGCTGCAGCGCAAGCTGCTCCACTGTGTGGGCACCGTGGCCAAGGAGGCGAACCTGCCCATCTTCTGCCACCATGACCCCTCGGTGAAGAGCGGCTATGAGATCCTGGAGGTTTACGCCTCCGCCGGGGTGGAGCCCAACCGGGTCATCCTGGGGCACACCGGGGACTGCAACGACTGGGCCTATCAGGAGGACCTGGTCAAGGCGGGGGCCTACATCGGCTTCGACCGGCTGGCCTACGGCCACCTGGACAACCCGGTGGAGAACTCGGTGAAGAACATCCTGGACCTGGTAGAGAAGGGCTATATCGACCGCATCTTCCTCAGCCACGACTGGGCCACCTATCTGGCCTTCTGGGACAGCTGGGAGACCACCTCCTCCGCCGACTACCTGAACCTGGACATCGACTTCACCTACATCAGCCGGGAGGTCATCCCCATGCTCTGCGCCGCCGGCCTCACTGAGGCGGACATCCACACCATCATGGTGGACAATCCCCGGCGCTTCTTCGACGGGGAGTAACGCATTTTACGCAAGACGCCCGCAGAGCGCAAAGCTCTGCGGGCGCTTTTGCCCTTTGGGGAAGTGGACACAAATCTGAAGACGCTGCCCTATCACCGCTATTTGATCGTTGCCGACCCCTTCGTGGGGTCCAGCGGCCTGATCCGGCTGATCACCGACCCGCTGGACCAGCACGGCGCCATGTACCGGATCTTCAGCCAGGTGCTGCCCGACCCGGCCAACCACACCAAATACCCCCTGATGGCGGACAGCCTGCTCCCCGACGAGGCCATTTTGGACGTGGAGCTGGTGAAGAGCGTCCCCGCCGCCGTCCCCGCCAACACCGGCATGGACGTGTTCACCCACGCCCTGGAGAGCTATGTCAGTCTGCGCTGCAACGAGTTCAGCGCC
>CAZAIF010000040.1:0-12204 GCA_964485125.1 uncultured Oscillospiraceae bacterium
TAATAAAAAAGCGCTTTTCCCGGCCCGGCGGAGCCTTTTTGCGCTAAAGAGGGCAAATGGTGGCGTTGTCCCCGCCCTGGTCTCCCAATCTCCCGGTCCTCCTGGCTGCCCTGTCCTCCTGAGGGGCGTGGGGCTTCCCTCCCTGCCCGCCCAAGGCTTGTGGCCCCGGTTTTTTCCGGCCACCAGATATGGTATGGGCCGGAAAAATGGGAAAAAATCCGCTTTTTTTCATTGACAGCCCAAAGATTTCTGTACTATAATACTGTCTGCGCTATCGCGCCCAGGGGCCTTTGCGCCCTTTGACAGGCAACTGCGGCCCGCCCCGCCCACCGGGCTGGGACAGGCTTGTTGAGTTCGCCCCGCCGGCCCTACTCCACCGGCCGGGCACCCTATTGTGATTTGGAGGTGTTTAGTTATGACAAAGCGTACCTATCAGCCCAAGAAGCGCCATCGCTCCAAGGTCCACGGCTTCCGCAAGCGGATGCACACCGCCAACGGCCGCAAGGTTCTCGCCCGCCGCCGCGCCAAGGGCCGCGCCAAGCTGAGCGCCTGATGCGCTCCCGGAACGGGAAATAATACGTCAGAAAAGGGTGGATGATTGTTCCGATCGTCCACCCTTGCGGAGCTTACGGGAAAATTTTTCCCTGCGGACCCATGGCAAAAGGCCCCGGGGAAGAGGGGACAAGGTCTGAGCAGATGCAGTACACCGTCTCTCTGAAACTGAATCACGTCTTTCAGCGGCTGTACCGGAAGGGCAGGCGCGCGGCGCTGCCCACCCTGGCCCTCTACTCCCGGCCCAATGGCCGGGGGGAGAACCGGCTGGGGCTGACCACCGGGGCCAAGCTGGGCCACGCCGTGGTGCGCAACAAGCTGCGCCGCCGCCTGCGGGCCATCTACCGCCTGCACGAGCCGGAGTTCAAGCCCGGCTTTGACCTGGTGGTGGTGTGCCGGGCGGCCGCCGTGGGGGCCAGCTACCGCCGGCTGGAGCGGGATTTCCTGAAGCTGGCCCGCCGCAGCGGGCTGCTCCGGGAGGGCCGGCCGGAAAAGGGCGGGAGCGAAGGTTCAGAGAAATGATGAAAAAACTGCTGCTCCGGCTGATCGGCTTTTACCGCCGCCATATCTCCCCGGCCCTGCCCCCGGCCTGCCGGTTCATACCAACCTGCTCGGAGTACGCCTATCTGGCGGTGGAGCGGTTTGGACCGGCCAAGGGCTCCCTGCTGGCGGCCAAGCGGCTGGCCAAGTGCCAGCCCTTCCACCGGCAGAAGACCATCGAATACGACCCGGTGCCCGAGCCGGACGAGCCGGCCGGCGCCCTGCGTTCCCGGTCCGGCCCGGACAAAAGCAAGTAAAAACAAAGCGCCTCCAGGCGCGCGGAGGTATTTCTCAATATGACACAAATTTTACAGTGGATCGGCTGGTTCCTGCTGCAGATCTACGAGTTCTTCGACAACGCCAACATCCCCGCCGCCTACGCCCTGTCGCTGGTGGTGTTCACCATCATCGTGAAGGTGGTGCTCTTCCCCCTGTCCTACAAGGGCAAGAAGAGCATGATGCGGATGACCGCCCTCCAGAGCCGGGCCAAGCGGCTGGAGCAGCAGTACGCCAACAACCGCCAGAAGTACCAGGAGGAGCTGCAGAAGCTCTACCAGAAGGAGAACGTCAGCCCCATGGGCGGCTGCCTCTGGTCCCTGCTCCCCCTGCCCATCCTGATGGGATTGTACTATATCATCCGGCGGCCCATGCTCTATATGATGAGCATCCCCAACGACGCCATCCAGACCGCCCTGGAGGCGGTCCAGAACGCCGGGATCACCTTCTCCGGCTCCGACTACTACCAGGAGCTGCAGCTCTCCGGCATGCTCAACCAGCCCGACGTGCTCAGCGTGGTGCAGAACGCCATCCCGGAGTACGCCGACAAGCTGCACTATATCAACTTCGACTTCCTGGGCATCAACCTGGGCGAGGTGCCCCACCTGCAGTTCTGGAACTTCTTCGACACCCTGGGGGTGTGGGGGGCCATCGGCCTGTTCCTGATCCCCCTGGCGGTCACCGCGCTGAACTTCTGGTACACCCGGTTCAGCATGAAGACCAACCAGTCCCTGACCGCCGCCGAGGAGGTCTCCGAGACCAAGAAGAAGAAAAAGAAGAAGGACGAGCCCGCCCAGAAGTCCTCCGCCGAGCGCTCCAACCAGATGATGATGTGGCTGATGCCCCTGATGTACCTCTGGTTCGGCTACAGCATGCCCGCCGGCATGTGCGTGTACATGGCGGTGAACGCCCTGTGCACCGTGGGCCAGGACGCCATCTGTGTGAAGATGATGCGCAAATCCTTCCTGGAGATGCAGGAGCAGCAGCGGCAGCGGGAGGAGCAGGAGAAGGCGGAATTGGCCGCCCGCAAGGCGGAGATCGCCGAGCGCCGCCGGCTCCAGGAGGAGGCCAACAAGGCCAACAAGGGAAAGAAGCGGGGCAAGAAGCAGCCCAAGGCCCCGGCCAAGCCGGTCAACAAGGCCGGGCGCATCGGCATCCGCACCTATGCCCTGGGCCGGGACTATGACCCGGACCGCTACGGCGGCGTGACCCCCTACCGGGATCCCCAGGAGATCATCGACGAGCAGGCCGTGGAAGAGGCCTACAAGAAGAAGCGCCGCCGCAAGGCCGAGGCCGTGGAAGAGGCCATGGCCCAGGCGGTGGAGGCCGGCGATCTGGAGACGGTGAAGGCCCTGGAACAGGAGGAAATCGCCCTGGAGGAGGAGGCCCTGGCCATGGAGACCGAGGACGGGGCCCTGGAGGAGGACGCCGCCTCCTCCGGCGGAGAAGAGGCCCCCCTGTCCGAGCAGGTCTTTGACCAGATCTTTGAGGAGGCCGGCCAGGACGGCGAAACGGACGGGGACAAGGATTCCTCCGGCCCGTCCAAGGACGCGTGAGCAGAAAGGACAGATCAGACGATCATGGAAAAGTATATTGAAGTCACCGGCAAGACGGAGGAGGCCGCCATCAGCGCCGGCCTGGCCCAGCTGGGACTGGACCGGGACAGCGTGTCCGTGGAGGTCCTGGAGCGGGCCAAGACCGGCTTCCTGGGCATCGGCAGCAGCCCCGCCCGGGTGAAGATCACCTATGAGGCCCCCGACGAGCCCGCCCCGGCGGAGGCGGTGAGCCAGGCCCCCGGAGCGGAGGCGCCCGCCGCCCCCGCCAGGGAGGAACAGCCTGCTCAGGAGGATCAAGCGGAAAAGGCCGCCCCGGCCGCTGCGGAACAGCCTGCCCCGGGGGAAAAAGCGGAAAAGGCCGCCGGGGACCGCACCGGCAAGATTGTGGAATTCCTGACCGGCCTGATGGAGCACCTGGACAACGACGCCCGGCCCCAGGTCACCCTGGGGGAGGACGGCAGCTATGAGGTGGAGCTGGTGGGCAGCGACCTGGGGGCCCTGATCGGCCGCCGGGGGGAGACCCTGGACGCCATCCAGCAGCTGACCAACTACGCCGTCAACCGGGGCCAGAACAAGCGGGTGCGCATCCACCTGGACGCGGAGCACTACCGCTCCAAGCGGGAGGAGACCCTCCAGCGGCTGGCCCGGAAGACCGCATCGAAGGCCCTGAAGTACCATCGGAACATGACCCTGGAGCCCATGAACGCCTATGAGCGCCATGTGATCCACGCCGCCCTCCAGGACTACGACGGGGTGACCACCTACTCCACCGGCACCGAGCCCAACCGCCGGGTGGTGGTGGCCTGCGAGCGCTGAGAGGTCCTTTACAGCACTTTGAAAACTCCCTCCCGGATTTTCAGCAAAATCCGGGAGGGAGTTTTGTTTCAGGCAAACTTTGTTGAAAGGTGTAGGGCGGGGGCTTGCCCCCGCCCTACCATAGATGCGGTGGTCCGCAAAATCAAATCCAGATCCGCCCACCAGGCGGGACGTCCTCTGTGGCAGACCTCCTTTTTTGAGCATGTGGTGCGAGGTGAGCAGGATTATAGGGAATCGTACGACTATATTGTGCAGAATCCGGCCAAATGGATTGAGAAAGAGTGTGAAAAAAAGCCTATGAAAACTGTGACCCTGTACACCGACGGGGCCTGCTCGGGCAACCCGGGCCCCGGGGGGTGGGCGGCCATCCTGATGTTCGGCCCCCACAAAAAGGAGCTCTCCGGGGGGGAGCGGAGCACCACCAACAACCGGATGGAGCTCACCGCTGTGATCCGGGGGCTGGAGGCATTGAAGGAGCCCTGCGTGGTGGAGCTCTACTCCGACTCCAAGTATGTGATCGACGCCCTGGAGAAGGGCTGGGCCAAGGGCTGGCAGGCCCGGGGCTGGGTCAAGGGCGACAAAAAGCCCGCCCTGAACCCGGACCTGTGGCAAAAACTGCTGGAGCTGTGCGACATCCATCGGGTCAATTTGCACTGGGTCAAGGGCCACGCCTCCAACCCCTACAACAACCGCTGCGACCAGCTGGCGGTGGCCCAGTGGCAGAGATTGAAAGAGTGACATAGGGCTGCGCTCCCTCGCCCGTTTTTGGGAAGGGGAGCGGAGCGAAGAACCGGGCGCGCCGTTTGTTCAGGCGCGCCCGGATTTTTGTTAATATGACGAAAAGAAACAGATTGAAATGGCAAGTAATTGTGATATAATAGAAATACAGAAGCTGCCAACGGTAAAAAACGCGAGATGAGGTGCATTCCAATGCAGGTTCGGAACGTGCCGGGCCTGGCCGGCATATGAGCCAGGCGAACCGGTCCCCTTTCCGCATTGACAGGGGGATGCCATTGTAAGAATTACGGAGAATCTGTTTGGGAGTGAGAGAACCATGAAGGAAATGGACAGAGCCCGGAAGGGCGTTCCGCAAGGGAAGTGGAGCGACAAAAAAATCCTGAGCGCGTTCCGCTATGTGTTTGGGATTTTCTGGGTCATAAGCGGCTGCCTTCTCCTTCTGAGCGTCAGTATCATCCTCTTCGACATCCCGTGGACCCGCCCGTATTTTTCTCCCCTGAATACTGCCTTTGTCGTCTGCATGCTCATCGAGGTTGTGGTTCGGCTTGCCTATAACAACTTTCGAACCTGTCCGGATTGCGGATTGAAGGTGGATTATGCGTTTTTGCAGAAGGAACCCGGCGGCGAGCTGTACTGCCCCCACTGCCGCAAGGCGTTTCGGGGCAAGGTGATAGAGCTTGACCTCAACAAATAACCGCGCCAAGGGGCCCCGGCAGATGCCGGGGCCCCTTGTGTGTTCCGTTATGGATGGCCTCTGTCCCGGCGGGCCAGGGGGGCTCAGTCGATGAACTCGATGACCCCGTCCTCCAGCCTGGACACCCGGGCCAGGGACTCCACCCGGACGCCCATCTCCCGCAGCCGCCTGCCCCCGGGCTGGAAGGCCTTCTCCACGGCGATGCCGCAGCCCACCAGGGTGGCCCCGGCCTGGTTCACCAGGTCGATCAGCCCCAGCATGGCGGCGCCGTTGGCCAGGAAGTCGTCGATGATCAGCACCCGGTCCCCGGGCCGCAAAAACTTCTTGGACACGATCACCGTGTTCACATTGCCGTGGGTAAAGCTGGTCACCGTGGTGGAGTAGACCTCCCCGGCGATATTCTTGGTCTTGCTCTTCTTGGCGAAGATCACCGGCACGTCGAACTCCAGGGCGGCCACGCAGGCGATGCCGATGCCGCTGGCCTCGATGGTCAGGATCTTGGTCACGTTGTCCCCCTGGAACAGCCGGTACCACTCCCGGCCCATCTCCTGGTACAGCTTCACGTCCATCTGGTGGTTCAGAAAGCTGTCCACCTTCAGCACGTCCCCCTGTTCGATGGCGCCGTCCCGGCGAATGCGGTCCTCCAGCAGCTTCATCCCTTCACGCTCCCTCTCTTGTCTCTCCAGGCTTCTCTCTCGGGTATTTGCTCTATTGTATCCCCTGGGGCGCGCCGGGGCAACCCCTTTTTTCGCTTTGCGGCATTTTTCCCCGTGCTGGTCCAAAAACAAGGCCCCGGCCGGAGACAACAGCTCCAAGCCGGGGCAATGGTGTTTCAATTGTGGAAAACTCAGTCCAGGGGCCTGCCCTGGCCGTCGAAGAGGGGGAGCTTTTCCAGGTAGATGATGTCCTTCCGGCCGGCGGCGTGGCCCTCGGCCAGCACCGCCATCTTGCCCACGATGGTCCCGCCGGCCTCCTCCACCAGCCGCTCCATGGCGGACAGGCTCTCCCCGGTGGAGATCACGTCGTCCAGGATGACCACCCGCTTGCCCCGCATCTTCTGGGCGTCGCTGGCGTCCATGAACAGCTCCTGGCTGCCCCGGGTGGTGATGGAGGTGTACTTCACCGAGAACACCCCGTCCATGTAGGCCTTGGCCGCCTTCCGGGCCAGCAGATAGCCGTTGCGGCCGGACTGGCGGGCCATCTCGTGGATCAGGGGGATGGCCTTGGCCTCCGGGGCGATGAGCCAGTCGCACTCGGGCAGCCGCTCCAGCAGCGCCGCGGCGCACTTCACCGTCAGCTCCACGTCCCCAAAGACCACAAAGCCGGCGATCATCAGGTCGTCCCCGATGGGGTGCAGCTTCAGATGCCGGGTCAGCCCCGCCACATGCAGTTCATAGGTCATTTGCCATCGCTCCCTCGTCCGGCCCGCTGGGGCGGGCCGGCAAATTGTGAAATAAAAAAGGCGGGCCGGACCGGCAGAACCGGCCCGCAGTTCTGATACAGACTATTTTAAAACCTTTTCAAAAAAAGTCAATTCCCAGTTCATTGGGGCTGGTTTGGAGGAAGTGTGAAATTAACCGGGATTACCCAGATTTATTTCGTATATTTTAAGATAAACTGCGAATTGTCAAAGCGGGCAGATTCTTGTAAAATCTGTATGTACCGATCTTTTCCCGCCCCGTGCGGGAGGGCCGGGACGGAAAAACGCCCGGTCTGAAGCAGAAAGATGGAGGAACAGAACGAAATGAAGAAATTGCTTGCGCTCATCCTTGCCCTGGCCATGGCCTGCGCCCTGGCCGCCTGCGGGAGCTCCGGCGGCTCCAACTCCGACGCCACCCCCTCTTCCGACGTCCAGGACGACAACACCGTCTCCACCGACGACGGCGCCGCCAACACCGATCTGAAGATCGGCTGCATCCTGGTGGGCGACGAGAACGAGGGCTACAGCTATGCCCACATCATGGGCATCCAGGAGGCCATCGAGGCCACCGGCATCCCCGCCGAGAACGTCATCATGAAGTACTCCGTGCCCGAGAACGAGGAGTGCTATGATGCCGCCATCGACCTGGTGGAGCAGGGCTGCTCCCTGATTATCTCCAACTCCTACAGCCATCAGTCCTACATGCAGCAGGCCGCCAGCGAGAACCCTGACGTGACCTTCGTGGCCTGCACCGGCGACACCGCCGCCCTGTCCGGCCTGGACAACTTCAAGAACGCCTTCACCGCCATCTACCAGGCCCGCTACGTCTCCGGCGTGGTGGCCGGCATGAAGATCGCCGAGATGGACGCCAACGGCGAGATCCCCGAGAGCGGATATGACGCCGACGGCAACGTCAAGGTGGGCTATGTGGGCGCCTATCCCTACGCCGAGGTGGTCAGCGGCTACACCGCCTTCTTCCTGGGCATCCAGAGCGTCTACCCCGACGTGGTGATGGAGGTGTCCTACACCAACTCCTGGTTTGACATCACCGCCGAGGGCACCGCCGCCGAGTCCCTGATGGCCGACGGCTGCGTCATCATCGGCCAGCACGCCGACTCCACCGGCGCCCCCGCCGCGGTCCAGGCCGCCCTGGAGGCCGGCACCGTGGCCTACTCCGTGGGCTACAACATCGACATGCTCTCCGTGGCCCCCGACGCCGCCCTGACCAGCGCCACCAACGACTGGGGCGTCTACTACACCTACGCCTTCACCTGCGCCATGAACGGCGAGGAGATCGCCACCGACTGGTGCGAGGGCTATGAGACCGGCGCCGTGGGCATCACCGAGCTGGGCTCCAGCTGCGCCGAGGGCACCGCCGAGAAGGTGGCCGAGGTGGAGGCCGCCCTCCAGTCCGGTGAGCTGCAGGTGTTCGACACCTCCACCTTCACCGTGAACGGCGAGCATCCCACCTCCATCCTGGTGGACCTGGACGGCGACTATATCGGCGAGACCGAGGGCGTCGTGGACGGCGTCTTCCAGGAGTCCACCCTGCGCTCCGCCCCCGGCTTCTCCGAGCGGATCGACGGCATCACCGAGCTGAACAACTGAGACCGGCGCTGAGCGTCTCCTTCCAGGGAATGCGCCCGGAGCAAACCGATTCACTTCCAGAAAGGGAAGCCGCCCGCGGCTTCCCTTTCCTGGTTTTCCGCCTGGGGCGGAAAAAACCGCTGCCTGCGGAAAAAACCCGGCCCGGCGGGAAAAATCCCGCTTCCCAAGGCCCGGTTTGTGGGATATAATGAAGCTGTGTTTGACGCCCGGAACAAAGCCCCGGCTTTGGGGAGATCGGGAGTCTTTTGGCAGAGAGACAGAGAAAGGATGATTGGATTGGCACAGACGCCCGTTGTCCGGATGAAGGGCATCACGAAGGCCTTCGGCCATGTGGTGGCCAACCACAAGGTGGATCTGGACATCTATCCCGGGGAGATCTTGTCCCTGCTGGGGGAGAACGGCAGCGGCAAGACCACCCTGATGAATATGCTCTCCGGGATCTACTTCCCCGACGAGGGCCAGATCTGCGTCCGGGGGGAGCCGGTGACCATCGCCTCCCCCAAGGTCGCCTTCGACCTGCGCATCGGCATGATCCATCAGCACTTCAAGCTGGTGGACGTGTTCTCCGCTGCGGAGAACATCGCCCTGGGCCTGCCCGAGGGGGGGATGCTGCTGGACCGGAAGGCCCTGGCGGCCAAGATCCGGGAGATCTGCGACAGGTACGGCTTTGAGGTGGACCCGGAGCAGAAGGTCTATCAGATGACCGTCTCCCAGAAGCAGACCCTGGAGATCGTCAAGGTGCTCTACCGGGGCACCGACATCCTGATCCTGGACGAGCCCACCGCGGTGCTCACCCCCCAGGAGACGGAAAAGCTCTTCGCCGTGCTGCGGAACATGAAGGCCGACGGCAAGAGCGTGGTCATCATCACCCACAAGCTCCACGAGGTCATGGCGGTCAGCGACCGGGTGGCGGTGCTGCGGAAGGGGGAGTTCATCGGGGACGTGCCCACCGCCGAGACCAACCCCCAGCAGCTGACCAACATGATGGTGGGCCGCCAGGTGGAGCTGAACATCGACCGGCCCGCCCCGGAGAACCTCCGGCCCAGGCTGGAGGTCAGCCACCTGTCGGTGAAGGACTCCGCCGGGGTGCAGGTGCTCCGGGACGTGAGCTTCACCGCCAACGCCGGTGAGATCCTGGGCATCGCCGGCATCTCCGGCTGCGGCCAGAAGGAGCTGCTGGAGGCCATCGCCGGCCTCCAGAGCGTGGAGCCGGGCAGCTCCGTCTGCTACCTGGAGGACGGCGGCAGCCGGGACGAGCTGGTGGGCATGAACCCCCGGAAGATCCGGGAGCGGGGGGTGGCCCTCTCCTTCGTCCCCGAGGACCGGCTGGGCATGGGCCTGGTGGGGGACATGAACCTGCCCGCCAACATGATGCTGCGCAGCTACACCGAGGGCCACATCTTCACCAACCGCAAAAAGCCCAGGGAGCTGGCGGAAGAGGTGGTCAAGGAGCTGGACGTGGTCACCCCCGACGTGTTTACCCCGGTGCGCAAGCTCTCCGGCGGCAACGTCCAGAAGGTGCTGGTGGGCCGGGAGATCGCCGCCTCCCCCAGCGTGCTGATGACCGCCTACGCGGTCCGGGGGCTGGACATCAACACCAGCTACGCCATCTACGACCTGATCAACCAGCAGAAGAAGCGGGGCTGCGCCGTCATCTACGTGGGCGAGGACCTGGACGTGCTGCTGGAGCTGTGCGACCGGATCCTGGTGCTGTGTTCCGGCCGGGTCAACGGCATCCTGGACGGCCCCACCGCCACCAAGGAGGAGGTCGGGCTGCGGATGACCAATCTACAGACAGAGGAAGGAGGGGCCCGCAATGGCTAAGACCGCTTCCGCCGGCAGCGGCAAGAGCCCGCTGCTGCGCATCGCCAAGCGGGAGGACATACCCCGCTGGAAGGCCTGGCTGATCCGGCTCATCGCCGTGGTGATCGCCCTGGCGGTGGACGGGCTGATCATCTTCGCCATCGTCAAGCTCAACCCGGTGCAGGTGTACCAGGCCATGTTCGAGGGGGCCTTCGGCACCGCCCGGCGCTCCTGGGTGTCCATCCGGGACATCACCATCCTGCTTTGCATCGGCATCGGCCTGGCCCCGGCCTTCAAGATGAAGTTCTGGAACCTGGGGGCCGAGGGCCAGATCCTGGTGGGGGGCGTGGCCACCGCCGGGTGCATGATCTACTTCGGCGGCCACATCCCCAACTGGCTGCTGCTCATCGTCATGGCCCTGGCCAGCATCATCGCCGGCGGCGTCTGGGGCCTGATCCCGGCGGCGGCCAAGGCCCGCTGGGACACCAACGAGAGCCTGTTCACCCTGATGCTCAACTATGTGGCCATCCAGCTGACCAGCTACGCGGTGGCCCGGTGGGAGAACCCGGTGGGCTCCAACTCGGTGGGCATCATCAACCAGAACACCCGGGCCGGCTGGTTCCCGGAGCTGTTCGGCCAGACCTACGGGATGAACGTGCTGCTGGCCATCATTCTGATGGTGGGCATGTACGCCTACCTCCAGTACACCAAGCAGGGCTATGAGATCGCCGTGGCCGGAGAGAGCTACAACACCGCCCGCTACGCCGGCATCAATATGACCAAGGTGTACCTGCGCACCATGCTGATTTCCGGGGCCATCTGCGGCTTCAGCGGCTTCATCGCCGTCTCCGGCGCCAGCCACACCATCTCCACCGACACCGCCGGCGGCCGGGGCTTCACCGCCATCATCGTGGCCTGGCTGGCCAAGTTCAACCCCTTCGCCATGGTGGTGATCTCCGCCCTGCTGGTCTTCCTGGGCAACGGGGCCACCGAGATCGCCTCCCGCTACAACCTGAACGACTACGCCAGCCAGATGATCGAGGGCATCATCCTCTTCTTCATCCTGGGCAGCGAGTTCTTCATCAACTACCGGATCATCCCCCGGGGAAAGGAGGCCCGTCAGGCATGAGCAATTTTATCGCCCTGTGGCAGTCCGCCATCACCTTCGGCACCGTCATCCTCTTCGGCGCCCTGGGAGAGCTGATCACCGAGAAATCCGGCAACCTGAACCTGGGCACCCCGGGCGTCATGTACCTGGGGGGCATCGCCAGCCTGGTGGGGGCCTTCTTCTACGAGTCCGCCGCCGCCGACCCCAACCCGGTGGTGGGGGTGCTGGTGGCCCTGGTCTGCGCCCTGGCGGCCAGCGGCCTGGCGGGGGTGCTGTTCTGCTTTTTGACCACCACCCTGCGGGCCAACCAGAACGTCACCGGCCTGACCCTGACCATCCTGGGCAGCGGCGTGGCCAACTTCTTCGGGGGCAGCCTGAACAAGCTGGCCGGGGGCGTGGGCCAGATCAGCGTGGCCGTCACCTCCTCCGGCTTCCGGGCGGTCACCCCCCTGTCCGGCCTGGGGGTCCCCGGGCGGATGCTGTTCAGCTACGGCTTTCTGACCTATGCGGCCATCGTGCTGGCCGTCCTGGCCTCCCTGTTCCTGAACCGGACCCGGAAGGGGCTCAACCTCCGGGCGGTGGGGGAGTCCCCGGCCACCGCCGACGCCACCGGCATCAGCGTCACCCGCTATAAGTACCTGGCCACCATCCTGGGCAGCGCCGTCACCGGCCTGGGCGGGGTGTTCTACACCATGAACTACATCCGGGGCACCTGGGCCAACGACGGCACCATCGAGGGGCTGGGCTGGCTGGCCCTGGCCCTGGTCATCTTCGCCAGCTGGAAGAGCCTGAACCTGATCTGGGGCAGCTACCTGTTCGGCATCCTCTACTGGCTGTACCTGTACATCGGCGGCCTGACCCGCTCCAGCCAGGAGCTGTTCAAGATGCTGCCCTATGTGGCCACCATCGTGGTGCTTATCATCACCAGCGTGCGCAGCAAGAAGGAGAACAAGGGCCCCGCCGCCCTGGGTCTGAGCTACTTCCGGGAGGAGCGGTGAGGCTTCGCCTCTCGGCGGAAAAGGGCTTCGCCTGTTCCGGTTTCGACAGACTGGGGGGCGCGCCGCCTGCGGCGCGCCCCTTTTTGACGAATGCG